>PWEB01000298.1 GCA_003553305.1 Syntrophomonadaceae bacterium | reverse complement strand
TGGCCGGCAATTTCATATTTTCCCGGTCTTTTAATCACATGGCTGATTCTGGTCTTTTTGGAAGGGTATGATTACAGGGAGAGGTAATTTTACGCATGCGAAAGAATGCCAGGCAAGCAAATCTTGATACAACGGTCAGGTGGGGGTGATGCCATGAGTGTTGCAAACAGAAATTATAAGCGTGAAGGGATCCGTAATTTCAAAAAGTTTATTAACTTAACCCAGACATTTTTTTTAAGCTCCGTGGGCCTGGATATCATTGAAGGCCGACGCTTGGGGGTTCACCTGTGGGATGTAGAAACTGAAGATAAATATATTGATTGTTTCTGCTCGGCAGGAAGTTTTAATGTAGGACGACGTAACCCCGAAATTGTCAATGTGCTGGAAGATGCCCTGGAAAGCTGGGACATGGGTGATTATTTGTTTCCTTCCGGACCCAAGGTGGCGTTGGCGGAAAAGCTGGTAGCAGTGGCACCACCGGGACTACAACATGTAATGTTTTGTGTCGGCGGTGGAGAGGCCAATGATTCTGCGCTCAAAATGGCTCGTGGTATTACCGGTCGGCAGGAAGTTATTTCTTTGGCAAAAGCATACCATGGCCATACCGGATTTGCCCTTTCGGCAATTGGCAAGCCGATATACCGTGACTTCTTCGAACCCTTGCTGGAAGGTTTCACTCAAGAACCGGTCATCAACGATCTTGAAACTGTAGATCGCCTGGCAGGAAATGATACTGCTGCAATTATTTTGGAATTGGTCCAGGGCGAAAGTGGTATTTTCTGTGCCACCCAGGAGTTTGTGGAAGGCTTGCGGCGCATCTGCGACGAGCGCGGCATCACGCTAATTTTTGATGAGGTTCAAACCGGACTGGGGCGCACCGGTAAAATGTTTTGTTGCCAACATTACGATGTCGAGCCCGACATTATGACCGTTGCCAAATCTTTGAGTGGCTCTTTATACCCTATTTCGGCAGTAATTTACAATCAACGTATTCGGGATTTCATGGAAGAAAATCCGGAAGTGATGGTATCGACTTCCGGTGGTTCTGATTTGGGTTGTATCGTAGGAAGTGCTTCACTTGATTACTTGGTAAAAAACAATATCCCCGAGCACGCCGCGCAGATGGGTGATTATATCGGTGATGCCATTGTCGAGCTGAGCCGGAAACACGAAGGACTGATTAAAGAAGTGCGCCGTAAAGGATTAATGATAGGTCTGGAATATACACATGATTTTATGGGGCCCCTGATGTCACTTTTCCTGGGGAAAAACGGAGTCATGGCTTTTTTTAGCTCCAACAACCTCAAAGTGATGCGCTTGATGCCGCCGATAGTTATTACCCGGCAGGAAGCCGAACAATTAATTATGGCTCTTGACCGCTCCATGGCATCTGCTAAGCGAGCTTCTCAGTTAGTGGAGTTTGCAGACGATCTGCCTCTAGTTGGCAGGATCATTGGCATTCCGGAAATACAGATTTTTGCAATTATGGTGGCCAAAACATTGAGAAAGATAATACCAAAAAAATAATTGTGCAAAAGATAATTAATCACAGGGAGGCATTTGAAATTATGCATATACCGACACAAAAAAGAGAGGTCCTGAAAAAATACCGATATTATATCAGTAAGTCCAGGGTGGGCAATCTTTCAGCTTACGGTCTGGATATTGCCCTGACCGGTAAAAAGGGAGTTATGCTCAGCGATACCGGGGGCAATACTTATTACGATTGTTTCTGCTCAGGAGGCCAGCAAGTGTTAGGCAATTACCGTCCTGAAGTCAGAGATGCCTTGAGGGATGCTCTGAAAAAATATGACCTTGGTAATTTTATTATCATGTCCGCTCAGAAAGCGGCCCTGGCAAAACTTTTGGCGGAAATTACCCCGGGCAGCCTTAAAAATACTGTTTACGGGGTGGGTCGTGGCGAAGCCAACGACTTTGCCATGAAGCTGGCACGGGGAGCAACGGGAAGAAAAGAAATTATCTGTTTTGAAGGTGCTGCCCACGGACAAACTGGCTTTGCCCTGGCAGTGGGTGACAATCCCAGGCAGGAAAAACTTTTTGGTCCTTTGATTCCTGGAATAAGGCGGATACCTCCCACAATTGCCGCCGTGCAAAACGCGGTTTCGGGAAAGACTGCCGCCGTGATTGCAGAGCCTTTGCAAAGTGATTCCGGGATAAAGCCGTTATCGCCGGCACTATTAAAAACGATCCGTACTGCATGCAACAGTAAGGGGGCGATTTTTATTTTTGACGAGGGACAAACCGCTTTCGGGCGTACCGGCCTGCTTTTTGAATGTATGCGCTACGGAATAACACCGGACATTCTCAATATGGCCAAGGGGATGGGCGGCACCTATTATCCCATAACGGCCACTGTCTTTAAGTCCCGCCTAAATCGTTTCCTGCTTACCCATCCGCTTATACATCTTTCCACTTTCGGCGGGTCCGACATAGGCTGTCTGGTGGCCCTTGCTACCATTGAAATAATAAGAAAAAACAGGCTCTGGGAAAATGCCGCCAAGCGCGGTGACCAGCTGAAAAAAGGGTTACAGCAAATTGCTTCCGATAAGGCCGGAAAATTTTCCGATGTCAGGGGAGAAGGTCTACTTCTGGGCATAGAAGCCAAAGATGCTGTCACAGCAGAAAAATTCACCGCAGCCCTGGCAGGAGAAGGGGTTATTGCGCTGACTACACCGTTAAATCCCCTTGTGGTACGCTTTACCCCGCCCATCGACATTACACATGCAGAAACAGAGGCTATTCTGGAATCCTCGGCGGCAGCGGCTGAAAAGATATGATTGTGTTGCCTGACATATTTTGACATAAATTGCTGGTTAATACTGTGATATTATTGCCTCAACTTAGCAAACTTCATTATCAGGAATAGGGGGTGTCGTGGTGAGGGCAAAAGCTTTTATTATATCATTATTGACTGTTATTTTACTTGTCTTCATTGGAATTGTTTTTTTCAGCAAGCCGATACCTGAGCCACCTATCTATGAAGGGGAACCGGTTATGGATCACAGGCGGGCTTATGAAAATATTCGTGAGTTGTGTGAAAGCTTTCCGCGCCGCAGTATTTTCCATAAAGATAACCGGTTGGCAGTAAAATGGCTGCGAATGCGCCTCTCGGAATTGGGGCTGGAAACCGGTGTCCATTCTTTTGATTCCTGGTCTGCTGACGAGAAGGTTGAAGGATTGGAGAATGTGTACGGTATCAGCAGGGGAACAACCCGGCCGGATGAAATAATTATTGTTAACTCGCATCTGGATATACCCGAGTTTGTATATCAGGGTGCGGCAGACGCTGGTTCCGATGTGGGAATCATCCTGGAATTGGCACGGGTTTTCAGCATGGAAGATCATAACCGTACTTTTATGTTTTTGTTTACCAATAATGAAGAATACGGTATGAGGGGAGCCTACAACTTTATTAATGATTATGAGGATATCGACCAGGTGGCTGCCGTGCTGGTTATGGATTATATGAACATGGGCGATTACGGCCACACTATGT
Source organism: Syntrophomonadaceae bacterium (assembly GCA_003553305.1). Lineage (GTDB taxonomy): Bacteria > Bacillota > Dethiobacteria > DTU022 > DTU022 > B1SED10-74M. The sequence continues at coordinate 2,278 of PWEB01000298.1, read as the reverse complement.
TGCGCTTTGAAGGCATGCAAAAAGGCTATACTCCTCTGTGGCTGAGAGAACTGACAGCAACAGCCGCAGCTCGTGAGGGAAACGTACGGCAAGCCGGCCCGCTAATGGAATGGGTTCAGAGATCGGTGACCATAGCTACTACCGATGTGGGTATGTTCCTTTCAGCCGGTGTGCCAGCTGTTAATATCAGAACCCTTGCTGTTGATGAGAAGTGGCAGCATGAGATTTACCATACGGAAAAAGACACCATGGAGCATATCAGGCTGGATACCGTGGAGCTTTACGGCAACACCACAGAACGCATCCTGCGCAGCCTGGATACAGCACCGCAGATCCCCCCCGGGGAAATGAATTATTTTAAGTACAATGACAGGTACCTGCCGGGCTGGTTAATTAACACTATCCAGATAGTTTTATTCTTTCCTTTCTTTTTGCTTCTGGGTATAGACCTCAGGCAGGGGTATGCGGACAATTTAGGCCTGGCCCTGCGGCGAGTTGGCTTAAGTTTCTTATTTATTTTTCTTTCCGGGATGACGGGATACTTGCTTTTACGTTTCCTTCCCTTTACCGACCTTATGTACCGCAACGAACTTGTTCCGAGCACCCCAAAAGACCCTATATTGTATGCGCCGCAGTATGTTCCCGTGATGCTGGTTATCGCGGCTATAGTGATAACTGCCGTCATTTTGTTTAAAATTGTGTTGCCCCGTATTAGCCGATTAAATGAGGCGGAGGTTTCTGATGGGGTTTATAATAGCTCGCATTGGCTGTTAATGTTTTTACTGGCCGTTATAATAATTATTACCTGGGTGGAAGGTTCGGGGTTTGCCGCAGTTGCTTTTTTGCCTCTGGCTTGGCTGTGGCCATGGATTATTTCCCCAGCAAAATTATCCAGGCGAATACTGAATATTTTTCTTTTGCTGGCATGGTGCCCGTTTTTTATTGCTGTTGTCCATGTGTTTGCTTCCTGGGACATAGGGGTTATGTGGTGGATATTCATACTTAGCGTCGCCTCTGGGCTGTTCAGTTATAAAGCTGTGTTTGTCTTTTTGTGGGCGGCATCATTATTACTGGCCATGTTCCCCCTGGCATGGGGAAACGGAAGGAAAACTTTAAATCAGCAGGCACTGAAGTAATTATGTTTCGTAATTGCCTCGTATAGGTTTTCAGCATATTTTTAAAGATAGGTGTTGTTTGGTATGAAAACAAGATCTTTATCCCAATCAATCCTTTACCAGGTGTTGTTGTTTCTGTTCTTTGCTTTGATTTTGTCCGTCCCCCCCCTTGCCACGGGTTTGCTGCTGGATAAATCCAATTACTATCTGGCTCTGCTGCATGCCTGGTACGGCATTTTTCCTCCCGTAATTCTTCTCCTGGCAGTGGCTTTTATTTACCGGCGGGAAGAAAACAGAGTCGCTTTTTGGGGACGCCTCTGGATGGGTGTCGGCTGCTGGTTTCTCTTGCAGTTCGTTTTAAACGGCCTTGTGGGTATCCTCCCCCCGGCGACAGTGCTTGAAAATCCTGCTGCCCTGGCTTCAGCAATACTTTCTTTACCTTCTACCCTGGAAGGTGGTATTTTTGCCCGGCATCCTGAAGGGGAGATCATGCTTTGGAAAGGTTGGAGTTATGTTATTGCCTTGATACTCTTTTTAGCGGGGGGAATTTTCCTCTATTACATGGGCCATCGCCGGAAGTTAAACTCTGACGGGCATGATACTCCGAAAAGACCGGTTATTAAGGTTTTGCTGGTGCTGCTTGCCTGCTTGATGCCGCTGATACCGCTGATATTCTTAACCGGTCCTGGTGCCGAAGGAGAAAAAAACGACATCCCTGCCGAAGAAGAAATATTTGCCTATATTGAAGATATTTATAACTTTGGGGCCCGACGTGCAGGTACGTCTGCTTATGAAGAATCCCTGGATTATATTGTCAATCAAATGGAAGTATTGGGATATGATACCATTGTGGAAAGAACTTCTTTTGATTTTTGGGAAGAAAAAAAATGGAATCTTGTTGTTCATCCCGACACCGATGATGCATTAAAAATGGAAAGTTTCTACCTTCCCTATACCGGACCTACCAAGCCTGGGGGGATCACTACCGAAATAGTTTGCCTGGGGGAGGGAACGGCGGAAGAGTTTTACGAAAAAGATGTGGAAGGGAAAATAGCCCTGATTGAATTGCCGGCAACCATAATAAGTTGGGATGAATTAAAAATTTTCAGCTACTTTGCTTACGATCCCGACAACACGGCTGCGGAATATCGCCAGCCTTATCC
>PWEB01000035.1 GCA_003553305.1 Syntrophomonadaceae bacterium | reverse complement strand
CCTCATCAAAGGGACGTCGGTTTATTTGTCTACCCGGGTGGTTGCTTTACGAACAAAATCAATGTGTTCGTGCATCGCCTGTCGAGCTTTTTCTGGTTGCTTTTCTAAAACTGCCTTGCAGATTTCACGGTGCTTCTGAAGCACTATTACCTGGAAGCATTATCATGGACATTGGTAGGAACGGACTAGCGGCTGAAGAAGCTGAACTTATAAAGGCCCCCTCTCCCGATCTGCTTTCCAGGATACCCGTCAATTCAAGAACGCTAAAAGCTTCTCTTCCCGAAGAACGGCTAACCTTGAGTTTTAAGATAACCCTCGTTCTGACATCAATTTATCACCGGGCTTTAAATCACCCTCGTCAATTATCTGCGGCAGTTGATTTATGATCTCAATATATCCTCTTTTCCGCCTTATCGGTTAAAACACATTATTTTTCATCGATTCAGGTTATTCTAATGTACCAAGCTGTTTACAGCATTTTCAACAATTATTACATGGTATGCATACTGCTCAGAAATTCTTCATTAGACTTTGTTTTTCTAAGCCTGTCCATCAGTTTTTCAAGAAACTCTATACTGGTGCTATTACCCATAGCTCTACGCAGAGCCCACATCAATTCAATTTTATGCTCATCAAGCAGTAATTCCTCTCGGCGGGTTCCTGAACGGGATATATCGATAGCCGGGAAAATTCGACGATCTGATATGCGGCGATCGAGATGAAGCTCCATGTTGCCGGTCCCCTTAAACTCTTCATAAACAACATCATCCATCCTGCTGCCTGTTTCAACAATTGCAGTCGCCAGAACAGTCAGGCTGCCCCCTTTATCGATATTACGGGCTGCTCCAAAAAATCGTTTTGGTTTGTAAAAAGCACTGGGATCTATACCTCCGGAAAGTGTTCTGCCGCTGGGCGGTATAACCAGGTTATAAGCTCGGGTCAACCGCGTGATGCTGTCAATCAAGACACATACATCCTGTCCTTGTTCAACCAGGCGCTGTGAACGTTCCAAGACAAGCTCAGCCAGGCGAATATGGTTTTCAGGTTTCTGATCAAATGTTGAACTGACCACATCAGCGTTAACACTCCGTTCCATGTCAGTAACCTCTTCCGGCCTTTCATCGATCAAGAGGATGATTAACTTCATTTCCGGATGATTGACAGAGACGCTGTTGGCAAGCTGCTTTAAAAGCATGGTCTTTCCAGCCTTAGGCGGAGAAACAACCATACCACGCTGACCCTTGCCGATAGGGATCAAAAGATCGATAATCCGGGTTGATAAAATATTGGGTTCTGTTTCCATTTTTATCACTTGATCAGGGTGGATCGGAACCAGTGAAGAAAAGTGCGGACGGCTGGATAACTTCTCCGGATCTTCCCCATTAATTTGCTCGACCTGTAAAAGAGCATAGTAACGTTCATTATCTTTCGGTGGGCGAATCCGCCCACTAATTATATCTCCGGTCCGCATATTAAAACGGCGGATCTGCGATGCAGATATATAGATATCGTCATCAGAAAAATTGTAATTCCTACGCCTTAAAAACCCAAACCCGTCCGACATGATCTCCAGCATACCAGAGGCGCTGGACTGCTCACCATTTTCTGAAAACAGCCTGGTCAGAGCTTCAACAAGTTCAGGTTTTCGCATAGTCGACTGCCCTTTAATTTCATGTTCTTTTGCTAAACGATGCAGATCATGCAAGGTCATCGTTTTTAACTTCTTTGGATCCAAAACAAGCCACCACCTTTTATTAGTTACCGCCAAATGTAAAAATCAAATAAACCGTCATCAGATAACCGGCTAAAATAAGCCAACTATCAAATCCTACCCGAAACAATTTTCTTTCGGACCGATAAACCAGACCGAAAACAAATACAGCACTTAACATAATTATCATTATCGAGGACAACAAGTGTATCTCCAACACCCTTGAAAGAAGCGGTGCCTGGAGATATAACAAATCCGCCCAAAAAACCAGAAAAACATTTACAACATTAGCGCCAAAAACATTAGCTACGGCCATATCAAGGTAGCCAAGGCGCATTGCTGAAACAGTAGTAACCGTTTCCGGAAGCCCTGTACTAATGGCCAGAAATATTGACCCGACAAAGCTGTGACCCAAACCAGTAGTAATAGCAATCCGGTCAGCCGCATCAGTAATAACTACCCCGGCAGCAATAATAATTACGGCTGCAGCCATGAATTGAAGTAGCGCCAACCTTGTCGAAGGCAATTTATAGTTATCCTGGAAATGCTCATCTCTCTTAGAAAGCAGGGCATTCTTTTGCTCATACCTGTATATAAGCCTGCTGCCAAAGATATAAACCATAGCAATTATTACACTTTCCAAACCAATCCAGCCAACGGGAATAACCAAAATTCCCAGCATAGCTATTGAAACCAGGCTTAGGGTCATAATACTCAGGGTAACTGTAACAATATGACCCTGGATCAACCGGGCAGTCAAATTGCCACGGCCTATTAACATATCAAGCATGGCCAATAAGGCCAGGTTATAAAGGCAGCTGCCCAATAGGTTGCCCAACGCCAGGTCAGGGGCATCTATTGAAACCGCTGTGAGGGTCGTAACCAGTTCAGGAAGAGATGTAGCCAAAGGAAGCAGCATTGCTCCAACCCAGGCTGATCCTATACCGGTATTTTCAGCAACTACCGCAGCATTCCTGGTTAGCTTGCTTCCTGCATAAATAATTATTGCTGCACTGATTAAAAACTGTATCCATGGATTTACCATTTTTCTCCCAGGACAATGACCTAAATGGGTGCTCGCCGAGTTATTCAGAAATCGGCAAGATCAAGATAGGATTCCTTTATTTAGGGGGATAATAAATAAAACTTGTGAAACTATAATATCGGGAAGACTTAACTCTGCTTACATGCTAGGGTATACCCATCATATTAATACTCTCCGTTTTCCATGACTTTTAATTCTTGATAAACAGAAATATTCCTGCTAATCGGAGCAAAAAAGTTTCGAAGGAAAATCTTGATAAATTATAACCTATTACAATGTGAATCGTCAACAAAAGGGTTTGATGCAGCTTCCGCCCCTATAGTCGATGAGGGGCCGTGCCCCGGATAAACAACGGTTTGTAGCGGTAATACCATTAATTTTTCACAAATGCTTTTGATCAGAGTAAAATGGGAACCGCCTGCCAGATCTGCACGTCCGACTGAGCTGGCAAACAGGGTGTCTCCACAAAAGACTGCATTGTTTACTACAAAGCAGATCCCGCCAGGTGTATGCCCGGGGGTTTCGAGAACCTGCATAGATAATTTGCCAAAATCTATCCGGTCTCCTTCAGAAACAAAAACATCCGGTTCAGGCTGATTTCTAAAAAACAGGTTGAGAGCGAATCCCGGATTTTTATACAATTCTAGATCCTTCTTATTCAGTATAATTGGAACTTTATAAATTTCTTTAAGACGACCGTTCGCTCCAATATGATCAACATGTGCATGAGTGTTAATAATCTTTTTTACAGATAACCCCATAGTACGCACTTTTTCTGCTATCCCTTTGCCATCTGCTCCAGGATCAATGATTACACTTTCTTTAGTTTCAGGACAAGCAACTAAATAACAATTCGTGGCAAACATGCTAACCGTTATTCTTTCAACTATCATAAATAATTATCCAGATCCTTCCTTCTTGCGTCCGACTAATACGTCCCCCTTATAATTCGAGCACTGTATTAATAGCAGGGAGCAAATCGGTCAGAGTTTTTAACTGATCATCTATTTGTCTGCGCTTTTGCAGGTCGCCAATTAACAAAGCAGGTACTTCGTTTATAGTATGCCTGCGACTGGAAAGATCCTCCAGGTTTCCGTGATCACTCGACACCAGGATCATTTCTTCTTGTGGATCGATCTGTTCGGCCAGGGAACCAATAAAGCTATCCAGGATTGAAATCACCCGGCCTGATTCCGATTGCTCAGCGAGATGACCGGCTAAGTCACTAAGAAAATATTCAAAGAGACAAAAGTCGAAGTTACGGCTTATTTCAATTAGTCTCTCAGCACCTTTTTCTGGAGCAATTAAAGGCACATCAAATCCCATACGCTGCAAAGTATCATTGGTGATATCCATATAAAGAGCATTGCCTGCTTTCAAATCATCTAAACCCAAAAAGGGCAATCCACCATAATAAGCGGTCAGCGTTGAACAAGAAAACCGGTTGCCAGGCAGATCGCAGCGCAATAAATCAAAAAAGGAAGGACGGTAAGCATTGGCAAAAGCTACCCGAAATCCTTTTTCCCTCAACTGTTTAAACATTGACTTTCTGGAAATTAGCCCTCGTAAAGCGCTATTAGGGAAACCTCTTAAGTGTCTGCCCAGATAGGCAGCGGCGTTGCTGCCGGTAAATATAGAAGCTTGGCCGGTAGCGCTTTGCGGAAAACCAGGCACATTTAATGTGGCATCCAACCCTAAAAGAGTAGCTTTAGAACCTTTATGGTTTTTAGCATTTTCAGTTAAGTGCTGCCCGTCGAGGAGGCTGGAAATACCTGGAGTATCCGTAAAAACAAAAGGGTTGCCAACCTGCTGCGTGCCCAGGCCTATCCCGTCAACAAAAATGAATAGCAACCGCAAATTCCAGCCTCCATTTTATAATCCTCTGTACTCTTAATTAATCTAATCGAAGAATTCTTCTTCAAAGAAACCTTCTTCTTCCTCTTCTAGATCATCTTCAGGGTCTTCCGGGAAAGAAGGTTCTAAATCTAGATCATCAGGTCTCTCCTCAAAAGTTAATGTAGCTTGTTTCTCTACTCCGTCTCGGTAATATTTAATCGTAACCGTATCATCAGGATAGTAAAAAAGCAACTTGTCAAACAATTGAGCAATGTAATCTATACCCTGATTATCTACTTCAACAATGATATCGCCATCAGTCAAACCGGCTTGATCAGCCGGGCTGTCAGGGACTATTTCAACAAGGTATACCCCCTTATCAGGTTCCGGATCATCATAACTCAAGTAGTCGTCTATCAAAACCCCCATGTGAGGACGTTTCACTTCCCCATATTCCTGTAAATCCCGGATTACTCTGTCTACAGTGCTGCTGGGAATTGAAAGACCAATCCCCTCAACACCGGTCAGGGCAATTTTTGCTGTGTTAATACCCACTATCTCACCCTGCATGTTTAACAAGGGCCCGCCGCTATTTCCAGGATTGACCACTGCATCGGTCTGAACAAACGTATGGGCATAATCCGTGCCGGGAATCCTGACCTGGCGGTCAACAGCACTGATGATCCCTAAAGTTACAGTTTGTTGAAGTCCTAGTGGGTTCCCAATGGCCAGGACGGTTTCACCAACCCGGTTTTTCCCGGAATCTGCAAGCGGCACATACGTTAAACCTGTTTCTTCTATGCGCAACAAAGCTAAATCAGTCATTGCATCTGAGCCAATCAACTCCGCTTCATAATGGCCCTTATCAGGAATGATGACCATTATCTCTTCTCCATTTCTAATAACATGTTGGTTGGTAACTATATAGCCATCTGAGGAAACAATTACACCGGAAGCAGACTCTGCTTGCTGCACCTGCTGCTCCCCAAATGCTTCAGTATTTTGTAAACTGCTGACACCAACTACGGCGGGCATTACACTGTCTACAATCTCAACAGTGTCTCTGTCTCTTTCTACATCAGGTAGAGCCTCCTCCTCCGGGTCAGGATCTGCTTCAGGGACCTCTTCACGCACCTCTTCGGGTGCCTGTTCGTCAGTTACTGGGATCAGATAGGCCGAAAACAAAAAATAAAACAAAGCTGCCCCCAAAAATATACCTAATATCCCGAAGGATGCGTAGCCAATAAAAGCCCAGATTCCTCCGCGTTTTTTATGATCATTATGCTGCCGATCCATTTAAGCGACACCTCCATATATAAAACTGCTATGATTAAATATG
>PWEB01000266.1 GCA_003553305.1 Syntrophomonadaceae bacterium | reverse complement strand
TGGCCAGGCCCTTGTAACCGCCGTGGGCGATATATTCATTGATGTTTTCCGGGTCGATCACCCCGCAGTTCTTAAGGATTACGCGCTGCTGATTTTTGAAAACCTCACCGGTGTCGATGCGTTCCACGTCTGCTGGACCGCCTTCACCGAAATAGCCAAGGGCCAGGTCGGGACGCGGGTCGTCATTGATCAGGTAGCTTTCGATGATTTCCTCGGCGATTTCCGGAGTGACCCCCTGGTAAGAAATACGCGGTTTTCCAGGTTTGATCACATCGACCAGGACTTCAGCGAAACACATTCCGATACAGCCGATTTCTTTTACGACGGCATCAAGTCTTTTTTCTTCCAGCTGCTTATGAATCGTTTTCACTACCGACTGGGCTCCGGTAGCGTTACCGCAGGTAGCGCAGCCGACGTAAATATGCGGGGTGTTGCTTTTCTCTGTTTTTTCCCATCTTTCAATGGCTTCTTTTTCGATTAGATCAAACTTCCGGGTCACTTTGTTTGAGAACCTCCTTTGCCTCTTTCGATTCAAGCCGCCCGAAAACGTCGTCGTCAACCATAACCACGGGAGCGAGGGCACATGAACCGACGCAGTTTACCCGTTCTAAGCTGAATTTGAAGTCTTCGGTTGTATCACCGGCCTTGATGCCCATTTCACGCTCTAAGGCCTCCATGACCAGCATCCCGCCGCGCACATGGCAGGCAGTGCCAAGACAAACCTTGACGGTGCGTTCGCCCCGGGGGCTGAAATAGAACTGTGAATAGAAAGTGGCGGTACCGTAAACTTTGCTCTCGGGCATCCCAATCATCTCTGCAATTGTGCGGATAGATTCTTCCGGCAGGTAGCCGATTTCATCCTGGGCCGCCTGCAGCATGGGGATAACCTCACTGCGCTTCCCTTCAAAAGCTGATAAAGCCTTGTTGGTTAATTCCTGCAAATCCTTCCCTCCAATCAATTATCTTTATTTCTTAATCAAGCTTTAACTGATGCTAAATCTATTCACTTATATCCAAAATTATTTTCTCGATCGGCCCTCATAATTCCTGCATACTTCAAGAAGAGTAAAAATTCTAAACAAACGACCAACATTCAGGGCGACTAACCCTGAAATTCAAGGTAGATGCCAGAAACTATCCGCAGTCTGGACTGGTGATGGCTGGTTTAGATTAACCACATGAAGACAAACGGGATGAACAGTTTAATTGCGAATAAGCGGCAAAGGTGCAGCATAGAAACTTTAACCGGATCGAGGTCATGCTTGATGGCTAATGCAGTCATCACCGTGAAACCGCCCGGTGCAGCAGCCAGTAAACTGGTTGGTAAATCCCAGCCTGTCAGGCGATGAATAATCCAGGCCACACCGAGAGAGCTGGCGAACATCACCGTGGTGGCGATTAAAATTGGCATCACGAATTCAGTTTGAGTCATGGTCAGGATCGTATCAAGGGTAATGCTTTCAGCAACGTTTATGCCTACCGCAACCAGCAATATGCTGAGCAAACTGTGTGAAATCTTACTGACCGGTAAACCTGTTAAAGAGGCGGTAGCAACAAAAAAGGTGGAACCAATCATCAGGCCGGCCGGAACGCCCAGGCTATCGAAGAACAGGCCTCCGGCAGCTGCCACCACCAGGGTTAAAAGAACCCTTTTCCAGGATTCTTTGAAAAATTGCGCCTGCTGCCTGATTGCCCTGCGGTTGAAAGAGAGCTTGATCCTATCCGGAAAAGAAGTGTTTTGCCGGGGATTATTATCAGCCTGGTGATGAGCATGATCCGCCTTGTAATTACTTTGTTCCAGGGCCGGTTTTTCCGGCCGGTCTTCAGTGTCGAGGACGCTGACCATGACCGATTGTTTATTATTTCCGGTCTTTTTATTCTCCAGCTTTTGAAACAGTACCGGGAATAACATGATCGATCCGAGCATCCGGATCAACTGCATTACTATTATTACGGCTGCGCTGGCGCCGGAAGCCATGGCCAGGACCGTGATTTCAGGCAATCCCCCCATGCTTGCTGAAAGCAATGCTGTTTGAAAATCCATCACGGAGTAGCGTTCCAGAAAAAAACCGATTATTACAATCATTGACAGGGTCCAAACGACAATAACCAGCGCCGAAAGGGCCATCGATTTTAATTCACGCGCCGCTTTTCGGTCTAACATTGAACCGATAAAAATGCCGAGGATGACCTGGGCTGCCGGAAAAAAGAACTCGGGCATAGAAGGAAGATCAATAGTATGCCAAACACGAAGCGCTCCGATTAAGACCACCGGACCGAGGATCTCCGGTGCCGGCATGCGCAGCCTGGCCACAATCTGCCAGCCGCCCAGTCCCAGACCGAAGACAAGCAGTGCATCACAAATTATTTGATATAACATGAAACTATTATATCATTAAATTTCTGGACAGGCAGCGGAGGCGCTGCTTACCAATGAGATCATAGTTCCTGTTGGTGGACGATGATATCGCGTTTTTCAAGTTCTTGTAAAAATAATTTGCTGTCGACCGCACCCTCTATTTCCGGTGAAAACACCCCGAAACGGCTGATCTGATTGTTAGCCATCATAATTGTGCCGATGCTTAAGGGTATGGCAGTCAGGCGGCGCATATTTGCCACGGCGGAATAAACCAATCTTTTTTCGGCATTCAAGCGGGTTCCGCTGACATCAACCCTGATTCCTGAAAAATTCTTCTTTTTGTCAGTGGGAAAGATGGGAATCAGAATTTTAATGATCTGACCCAAAGCCTGTTTGGTGAGGCGGTTTCGGGTTAAACCAAGGCCGGCTAAAAGTTTGGCCAGGTTGTTTAAATAGTTTTTGGCCAGTCCGCCCTTTAAAGTGACTTCATTTACCCCTTCCAAAGTGCGGGGGAGGGTCAGTGGTTCGGGGTGTCCGAGATGAAAAGTATTAATCGAATCCAGCGGGGGCGGGAAAGACACTGCTTCTTTGCCCGAGCCTGCTTTTACTTTAACAAATTCACCGTTTTGGAAAGAGGTCACCTGCCCGGTAAAAATATGAATAAGGTGCAGAACTACAGCCAGACCTTTGGAATCACCGGAGCTTCCGCTCCAGTAAATGTTAATTGAATCCACCTTATCAAGTTCTTCATACCCGAGGCGGGCCATCATATTGCTCAGTCCCGGGGTCCAACCAAGCCCGGTTAAAATACGACGTCCTTTTTGGCGGGCTTCCTGATCCAGTTCAAATACAGACTCAGCTGCATCATGATCATCGCAAATACTGACATAATTTGAACCGGCTTCCAGGGCTGCTTCAACAATCGGCCTCTCAAAGCGATAGAAGGGTCCCAGTGCTCCGGCTGTCACCTGGCTGCCTTCCATAACCTTGACCAGGCTGGAATGTGATGCAGCATCGACTTCCTGAGCCCTGACCCGGTCTGTGTTCAGGCTTGCAGCCAATCTTTCTGCGGCCCGCCTATTTCTGTCTGCGATAACAATTTCCCCGACCTTAGAAAACTTAACCAGGTCCCGGACGGTTTCTGCGCCCATATCCCCGGCGCCACCAAGAACAACAATTCGCACCTGTATCACCTCTGTTTAAATATCGCGCTTAAAGATTATGTCTACTAGCCCATAATGTGATTATTCAACATCGGCCTCCTTTATCCTCCCGAACTGCTCTCTTACTTGAAATATGTTATAATATTTACTGTCCGAGCAACCAAAACGGCGGGAAGGCAGGAATGACCGGTAGATGTTTCCTTTACGCGATACAATAACTTATCACGGGGCAGTGATCGCTACCATCGGCCTGATATTTCTAAACGGACTGGTCTTTTTTTATCAGCTTTCGCTGGGGGTAGAGTTCTTTCAGTTATTTTTCTTTAATTTCGGTTTTATCCCGGCTGCCTTTTTTGCAAATCCGCTCGGTGAATTCCCGACCATTTTTTCGAGTATGTTTATCCACGGATCATTTGCTCATTTACTGGGGAACATGTGGTTTATCTGGGTGTTCGGACCCGCTGTGGAAGGCAGGCTCGGTTTTCTGCGCTTCATGATCCTTTACCTGCTTTCCGGTATTGCCGCCGCTTTTATGCAGGGATTTGTCATGCCTGACAGCACTGTTCCGATGGTCGGAGCATCAGGGGCGGTATCCGGTCTGCTTGGCGCTTACCTGGTTTTATTCCCTCGAGCCAGGATATTAACGGTGATCATGCCCTTTTTTTTCTTCTTCTTCTGGCTGCCGGCCCCGCTTTACCTTGGTTACTGGGCATTACTGCAGCTTGTTTATGGTACTCTTGGGATGCCCGGTGTAGCCTGGTGGGCCCATGTCGGTGGATTTGTTTTAGGCCTGCTCTTGATCCTGTACATGCGGCCCAGGCGGATTTACAAAGCTGATCCTTTCTGGGAATGCTGGCGCGATTACTGTTAAGAACTTGCCGGGGGGAGATATCAACAATCCCGTCCCCCTGATCTTAAGGAGGATTCGATATGGAATTTATATCACAGTTTTTTTGGCTATTTATTATTATCACGGCGCTGACGCCCTATCTGCAGCAGCAGATCCTTAGATCCACCCGCACCCGCAAGATGATTGATCTTGAACGCAAAAGGGGCAGCCGCCTGATTACCCTGATTCACCGCCAGGAGGCGGTAAGCTTACTGGGTGTGCCCCTGACCCGCTATATCAACATCGAAGATTCAGAACAGGTGCTGACGGCTATCCGTATGACCGACAAGGAAGTGCCGATTGATATAATTTTGCATACTCCCGGGGGGCTGGTCCTTGCTTCGGAGCAGATTGCCGATGCTCTCCTGCGCCATCCCGGCAAGGTCACTGTCTTTGTTCCTCACTATGCCATGTCCGGAGGTACCCTGGTTGCTTTATCTGCTGATGAACTGGTCATGGACGAAAATGCCGTCCTCGGTCCGCTTGACCCTCAACTTGGGCAGTACCCGGCCGCATCTTTACTGAAGGTGCTTGAAAAGAAAGAGCTTAAAGATATTGACGATCAAACGGTCATCTTAGCTGACGTGGCAGCCAAGTCACTGCAGCAGGTTAAAAAGACTGTGAAATATCTTCTCGATAAACATATGGACCATGAACAGGCTGAAAAAACGGCCCAACTGCTCACCCACGGCACCTGGACCCACGACTATCCGATTGACATCAATGAGATTACCGAAATGGGCTTAAACGTGACCACGGATATGCCTGTTGAAATATACGAGCTGATGAGCATGTTCCCTCAGCCGCGCACTGCCCGCCCCAGTGTTGAATATAATCCTGGTCCGTTTTACCCCTCCACTCCGAAAGAAAATTAAAGTTGCCGGACCCGCTTGAAATGTGGTAACTTATTTTGCAGGAGGTATTAACAAACCATGACTGACCGGATTGACTTATCTAAACTTGAAAAGAAACTGATCATCCGCAATATGGAGGAAAGTGATATCGACGAAATTGTCGAGTTGAGCAAGATCTGCTTTCCCGATATGGATCCCTGGACTAAAGATCAGCTGCGGAGCCATTTAGAGATATTCCCCGAGGGGCAGCATTGCGTTGAATACAACGGTAAGATTATCGGAGCTTCATCGAGCTTGATCGTTGATTTTAACGAATATGAAGACCGGCACACCTTTGATGAAATTACTGATAATGGATATATTACCAACCATGACCCCGAAGGCAATAATCTTTACGGGATATCGATCATGGTTCACCCCGACTTCCGCCGCCTGCATGTAGGAACCCGGATCTACGAAGCCCGCAAGGAACTGGTTTACCGCCTCAACTTAAAGAGTTTTCTCGTTGGCGGGCGGATACCCTATTACCACAAATATGCAGATCAAATGTCGGCCAACGAATACGTCAAGCAGGTTATCCAGCAGAAGATTTACGATCCTGTCCTCAGTTTTCAACTTTTAAGCGGCTTTAAGCTAAAATGGGTCAACCCAAACTACTTATCCGATGATAAGGCTTCGCGCAG
>PWEB01000125.1 GCA_003553305.1 Syntrophomonadaceae bacterium | reverse complement strand
TCCTTGCCCAGCCTAATTTCACCCAGTGGACTGAGCAGCAAGTAAATGGTCATCAGCAAAAATATACTGCCGCCAAGAATAAAAGACCAGCCCCACTGCGCGGTCATGTAACCAAAGACAGCACCGGTTGCTTCGCCGAATGCCTCCGGAGCGGCAACAGCAGCAATGATAAACACCAGCATAATAATCAACGCAATAAGGAAAGTTGGCTTGGTATAAAGGCTACCTTCATTTTGCAATCAGAAAACCTCCTTTAAAATGTGATACATATCCAAGCAAAACCCTTAAAACAACATAGATCACTCCCTTTTAGCTGATATTTTTACGGTCAAAGGGAAAATGTTAAAAGCAGATCTCCCTCTTCCCAAAATATTTATTGGTATATAATATCAACATAATATTGTGACATTATTTAATTATTTATTTCGTCATAAAACCATATTTCCCTTTTTTAGATTAAATTTTATTTTGCAATATTTTTACTAAATAAAATGGTATTACTACATTCAATCATCCAAAACGATCATACAAAAACTGCCGCTAGATATCTCTTCGATCCAGCGGCAGTTTTATTTCCTTATAACCTAATCAACAATAAAGTAGTTGTATTAGTTTGTCAAACCCTCTGCAAGAACTTGAGTGTTGAAAGTAAAAATTTACTTCCTGTTTTCTTTAAGTTCGTTCAGGGTATCCATAATGCGCTTTTTCTCTAATGGCAGAGACCCTTCTTCTCTTTCCTGCATGAGAGATTTCATCAGGCAGTAAAGCATCAGGAACATGATGATCATGAAGGGGAAACCTGCGACAACCGAGGCTGTTTGCAGAGCACCCAATCCTCCGCCATAAAGCAGTACAGCAGCAACCAACCCCTCTGTAACACCCCAGGTGATTCTTAATTGCCACGGTGGATTGATATCCCCACCGGAGGTAAGCATACCATTGACGTAAGTTCCGGAGTCAGATGAGGTGATGAAGAATACAGTCACTGAGAACATACCTAAACCTACCAGCAGAGTTACAGCTGGGAACTGTGAAAGAAGCATGAAAAAGCCCTGTGCTTCGTCAGCGGCAACCGGGTCACTCAATCCACCGGGGCCGAAATGTTCATGATAAAGCGCGGCACCGCCAAAGATTGAAATCCAGACCATACTAACCAGAACCGGCGCTAAGAGCACCCCGATAACAAAACTGCGAATTGTGCGGCCTCGTGAAATACGGGCAATAAAGGTCCCAACAAAGGGCGCCCAGGCGATCCACCAGGCCCAGTAAAATACTGTCCAGGCCTGAGCCCATCCTTCGGCCCCTTCACCGGCAGGGTCGAGAGCAAATGACATGGAAACTATATTTTGCAGATAATCTCCTATTGCATGAGTAAAGATGTCTAAGATAAACAGGGTGGGACCAACGATGAAGATCATCAGCATCAGTGCTATCGCAACCACGAAGTTAATGCGGCTTAACCACTTAATACCGCGGTCAATCCCTGTATAGGTAGAAATAACTGCAGCAATAGTGACCACGATAACAACTACAGCCCAGGTGCCGGGGGTACTGGGGATGCCGAACAACTGCTCCAAGCCGGCTGATATCTGCATCGCACCAAGGCCCAGAGAAGTCGCCAGTCCAAAGATAGTTGCAAAAACACCAATTACGTTAATTAATATGCCCCAGGGTCCCTCAATACCTTTGCGTCCAAGGATCGGCTCAAGGCATGAACTGAGCAGCATGGGCAGGCCTTTGCGATAAGAGAAGTAGGCCAGCGCACCGGCAGTTATGGTATAGACCGCCCAGGGGTGTAAGCCCCAGTGGAAGAAGGTGTAGCGCATTGATAAATGCAATGCTTCAACAGTGTTTGCCTCACCATAAGCCGGCCACATGTAGTGCCAGATTGGTTCAGAAACACCCCAGAAAACCAGACCGATCCCCATTGCACAGCTAAACAGCATTGCAAACCAGGTCAAGGTTTTGTATTCCGGCTCTTCATCATCTCCGCCCAGCTTAATTTCTCCCAGTGGGCTAAGCAATAGATAAAAAGACATAAACAGAAAAATGCTTACACCAAGAATAAATGCCCAGCCCCACTGTGTGGTCATGTAATCAAAAACAGTGTTGGCCACCTCAGCAAACTGTTCGGTAAAAGCAGCACCAATAATCAGGAATACAATCATGATAACCAAAGAAATTAAAAATGTTGGTTTAGTGAAATGACTACCGTTATCTTGCAATCAGAAAACCTCCTTGAAAATTAAAATCATAACAATCATAAAATAAAAAAATAAAACCAAATCAAGCATGACTACTCTAGCAACCCATCAATCAACTCCTTCCCTTCTAAAGGCTTTTTAATAATATAAGTAGTAAGTATCTTTTTTATTTGTTTGCTACAAAATTTTGAACTAAAACAAAATTGACTGATAACCTATAAAC
The DNA here is from genome assembly GCA_003553305.1 of Syntrophomonadaceae bacterium. Lineage (GTDB taxonomy): Bacteria > Bacillota > Dethiobacteria > DTU022 > DTU022 > B1SED10-74M. The sequence goes on along the minus strand of PWEB01000125.1, from coordinate 3,582 downwards.
AAGCAATTATCTTGCCATGTCATAAGAAAAATAGTAACCCCTATAAAGCCTACTCTAATCGCATTAAATAAATATACTTTATGCGAACCAAATATATTCTATTCTCATTTTGATAATACTTATTTTAAATATAAGTGTATAGCATAACAGTTAAAGCAAAACTATTCTATTTATCAGGGTGAGAATTTTTCTCATCTTAACAAATCTGTTGTGCAACTATCTAAACTATCCGCCCGGCAGGCGGATCTAAGCTGAACCGGAAAATGTGAAAACCGTAATCCTTCCAAATAAAGGTACTTCAAACATCAAATTAATTTAAGTTTTTTCTAACCGGGCTTTAAAGTTTCTTTTTGACAGATCAGATAATAAAGGGTACAATACTTGTGTGATAGCTATAAATATTATAGAGAAACTATTATTTATTGCAGGAGGCTGAGGATATTGCAATTATCAACAAAAGTACGTTATGCAGCACGGGCAATGGTTGAACTGGCTAGCAGCTATAGCTCTGAACCGATCCAGTTAAATGACATTGCCTGCAAGCAAGATATTTCGGTGAAGTACTTAGAACAGATCATGGCCCCTCTGCGGGCCCGGGGTTTTGTGCGGACCCAGAAAGGCAGTCGTGGTGGTTACCACCTGGCTGTTAAACCAGATGAAGTAACTTTATATGATATCTTAGAAAGCATCGAAGGCTCCATTGCGCCTGTTGCCTGTGTCGACAACGATGATTCCTGCGAGCGGGCAAACAAGTGCGTTACCCGTTCCGTATGGATGCGGCTTAAAGAGGCCATGAAAAAAGAGCTGCAAAACCAAACCTTGGCCGATCTAGCCAGAGATCAGAAAAACCTGAACCTTGAAAACTAACTATTGCATATCTAACCAGTACTGTGAGCAGGATAGCCCCGTTTGTTCAAAAGCTCAAGGGCGTTTTGTTGTTGATCCCAATTTCTAAAACCGAGCCTGATACTGCCCCCTGCCAATTCACGAACATGTAAAATCTCGATTGCATCAATATTAATTCCTGCTTCGCCGAGCAATCCGGCGAGGTGTCCGATTACTCCGGGTGTATCGCGCACTAAAACAATAACTTCATAAAGCTCCGGTAAGATGCCCCGCCCGCGGTGTGGAATAGTTTTCCGATAATCACGGGCCTGCTGAAGATATTCTTCCAAGGCCTCTTCATTGCCATCATCCAGATCTTGCTGCAGGGCTTCTATGCTTTTTCTGAAATTAGACAAAGCTTTGCTTAATGCATGGCGATTGCTGATACAGATATCCCTCCACAACTTTGCATTGCCAAGAGCAATCCTGGTGCTGTCCCGGAAACCTCCTGCTGCAAGAGTGCGAACCAGTTCCATATTATCCGATCCGGCAACACTCTGAACAAGAGCTGAGGCAACAAGATGGGGCAGATGACTGACCAGGGCAACCACCTGATCATGAGTAGAGGGATCTAAACTTAGCGGTTGAGCTCCTGTTTCTTCAAACATTTTAAAAAGCTTTTCGACAACCGGATCAGGGCTTGCAGGACCTGGTGTGAGAACATAGATCGCGTTTTCAAGAAGTGCAGAATCAGCCCCCTTGATCCCGCTTTCCTCTGAACCGGCCATGGGATGACCACCGACAAAATAAACTGAAGAAGGCAGAAAATTCTCTATGGCTTCCATAATCCAGCCTTTGCTGCTGCCGACATCGGTAATCACCGTTTCTTTTTTAACCACCGGAAGAATCTCGCTGAGTAATTCAAGAGTACTGAAAACTGGAACAGCAAGAATAACTAGCTCTGCCTCCCTGACAGCTTCTGCTGCAGATTCTGCAATGCTATCAACTGCTCCCCGTTTGACTGCTTCTGCACAGGCATCCCGGCTTTGATCGTAACCGGTTACTGTTTCCACCAGGCGTCTTTCACGCAAAGCAATGCCAATACTGCCCCCGATCAGACCGGTCCCAATCAGAGCAGCTTTTCTATAAAAAAAACCACCTTTACATGAGCCTTCCGACACTCAGGGCCACTCCTTTTAATTCCTTGATTAACTCCCTGAACTGACCCGGATCAAGAGACTGGGGTCCATCAGAAAGTGCTTCCTCGGGATTAGGATGCACTTCGATCAGTAAGCCATCTGCACCTGCTGCTATAGCAGCTTTACTCATGGCCGGAACCAAGTGGGTATGTCCGGTACCATGACTGGGATCGACTATCACCGGCAGGTGACTTAAGTGCTTGACAAGCGGAACCGCACTTAAGTCAAGGGTGTTGCGGGTATAAGGCTCAAAAGTACGAATGCCCCGCTCACAGAGAATAACCTGGTAATTACCCCCGCTTAAGATATATTCAGCAGCCATCAACCATTCCTCAACAGTTGCAGATAAGCCTCTTTTCAGTAAAACAGGTTTGCGAATCTTACCCAGTTCACGGAGCAGATAGTAGTTTTGCATGTTACGAGCTCCAACCTGAATAATGTCTGCACATTCTGCGACTTCATTGACTGTGAACTGATCCATTACTTCAGTTACGATTTGCAAGCCTGTCTCTGAACGCACTTTTTCTAAAATCTGCAGTCCTTCCTGTTCCAACCCCTGGAAACTGTAAGGAGAAGTGCGCGGCTTATAAGCACCTGCTCGAAAGACCTGGGCACCAGCTTCTTTAACTGCGCTCGCAGCCTCCATCAGCTGTTCTTCTCCCTCAATAGCGCAGGGACCGGCCATAACAATAAGTTCGTGCCCGCCGACACTGTCCTCCCCGATAGGGATAACCGTATTCTCCGGATGAAATTCCCGGCCGGCCAACTTAAAAGGGCGGGTAATAAATACAACTTGTTCAACCTGAGGCATTGCCTCCAAGGTTTGAGCAGCTTCTTCACGACGCTGTCCGATCACCCCGATAATAGTCCGGTTTTCACCGCTGGAGAGGTGAACCCCGTATCCCATTTGTTCCAATTTGTCAGTTACCCTGGCCACGTCTTCTTCTGCAGCATTATGCTTCATGACAACAATCATGTCATCTTCTCCTCCTTTTGCTTGCCTGGTTAATTATCAAACTCGTTTAAGAAAGTAAAAGCTCAGCAATCTGGATCGAATTAGTAGCCGCCCCTTTACGAATGTTATCAGCAACAACCCACAAATTAAGACCATGTTTTACTGAGTAGTCCGGCCTGATCCTCCCAACATATACAGGGTCAGTTCCACTTGCATCTAAAGGCATCGGGTACTCAAGGCGATCCGGATTGTCGATTATGAACACTCCCGGGGCTTGTTCCAGTAATTTACGGGCTTGATCTGCTGACAAGTAATCATTAAGTTCAACATTTAGTGCCATGGAGTGACCATTCATAACCGGCACTCTGACTGTAGTAGCAGTTAGTTGCAAATCAGGCAGATCCATGATCTTTCTACTTTCCCGGATCATTTTCATTTCTTCTTTACAATAACCGTCTTCAACAAAAACATCTAGCTGAGGAACCATGTTAAAAGCGATCTGGTAGTTACGCTCGGCCCCTTTCCGAGGGATATAGTTAGCTGAGACCGGCTTACCTTCCAGGTAATCGCGAGACTGATCTTTAAGCTCTTCTACCGCTTCTT
>PWEB01000209.1 GCA_003553305.1 Syntrophomonadaceae bacterium | reverse complement strand
CTAGAACCAGGGCCTCCAAATCATCCGGATAAACTTCTTTCTTTTTATCAGCCAGGCTGACAAAATGATTATAAATTATCTCGAGCTGTTGATTGTTAAGCGAGAACCCCAGCTTATTGAGTTGATCAAGAACAGCGTGCCTTCCGGAACGGGCGGTGAGGCACATTTGGGCTGCCGACCCACCAATTAAATCAGCATCAATAATTTCGTAAGTTTCCCTGTTTTTCAATACGCCATCTTGATGAACTCCTGATGAATGTGAAAATGCATTTAGGCCAACTACTGCTTTACTGGAAGGAACCGCAATACCGGTTAACTTGCTGACCAGGCGGCTGGTTCGATAGATCTCGGAAAAGTTTAAATTAGTATAGTAAGAAAAATAATTCTGCCTGATCCGCAATGCAACGGCTATTTCCTCTAAAGAAGCATTACCAGCACGTTCACCAATACCATTAATATTACACTCTACCTGACGCGCGCCATTCTTAACCGCTTCCAGCGAATTTGCCACTGCCAATCCGAGATCATTATGACAGTGCACACTAAGCATTGCCTTGTCCAGACCGGGGACATTTTCCCTCAAACGACGGATCATCGCTCCAAATTCTTCAGGGACGGCATATCCTACGGTATCAGGAATATTAATGACTGAAGCTCCTGCCTTGATTACTGCTTCTATCAACTCATATAAAAATTCTTCCGATGCCCGGGTAGCATCTTCCGGTGAGTACTCAATATTGTCTGTAAACCGTCGAGCATATTTAACTGCTTCTACACCCTGCTCCAAAATTTGGTGCGGTTCCTTTTTGAGCTTAGCTTTCATATGGATATCAGAAGCACCTAGAAACACATGGAGGCGGGGTTGTTCGGCATCCTTTATAGCATCCCACGCAATATCAATATCACCCTGAATAGCTCTGGCCAGTGCACATATAACCGGACCTCGCACTTCGTTGGCTATAGAACGAACCGCATTAGCTTCACCGGGTGAGGATACCGGAAACCCGGCTTCGATGATATCTACCCCCAGTCGAGCTAACTGACGGGCTACCTCTACCTTTTCATCATAATTAAGGCGGGCTCCGGGAGTTTGTTCACCATCACGTAAGGTACTGTCAAACAAATATACCCTTTCCGACTCGACTGCCTGCTCAACTTTTGTATTCAACACGATCTCCTCCAATGCAATCTAATTTATAATCTTATAATAAAAAAACCTCCGCCAAGAGACGAAAGTTGTTTTCGAGTTACCACTCTTCTTGATGGCATAACTACTACCACCTACTCATTACTATAACGGGAGAACCCGGCCAATCCTATTTTTGCTTATTTGAACGCAATTTCGGTTGGAAGCTTACGGATGAGTTCACAAACCTTATCATTACCGCATTTCACCTCACTGCGGCTCTCTGCAAATGAATCCGCCTGTTACTGGTTCCGATCATAGCCTTTATCTATTTAACTAAGCAATAGCTTATCTAAAATTGTATGCGTTGTCAAGTAAAATAACAGATAAGTTTTCCGAATAAGTTTTCGGTATCGAATAACATACCGTTTTTGCTTGACAAGGGGCCTGCGATCCTTCAGAATATAGATATAATTCCGTAATTCGTTTTCTATCCACTGCATCATTAGAATTAAAAGGTTCCAGATGGGTGGTGACTAATAATTACCCGCCAAAGATTGCCATCAGCATTAAATAATTATGAACAGCATTCAATTTTAAGGCAGCCCAACCCTAAAGCACCGACAGGATTGCGCAATCTCTGTATTATAAATTTAATGCTAAAAGCCGGTCTGCGGGTAAGCGAAGTAATCAATCTTTTAGATAGTGATCTGGACTGGGAAGCTGGCAAAATTTTAGTTAATGAAAGCGGGGCAGCCAGCGGACGCACCTTATGGCTTGAGAAGGCTGATTTAGATTTGCTAAAAAAATGGCTCGACGTAAAACCTGCTGGCAAGGCATACCTTTTTACAACCCTAAATGGAAATCAACTTCAAGATCGCTACTTAAGAGAAATGGTTAAACGGATGGCCCGTAAAGCCGGAATCGATAAAGATGTGTACCCGCATTTATTACGCTATACCTTTGCAGTCAACCTGATGCAGGAAACAAAAAATCTTGAACTGCTTCAAAAAGCGCTTGGCCATCGTGATGTTTCAGCAACCCAGGCTTATGTTAAACATCTCTTTGAAGAATTAAATAATCCATATTATGGTATCGAGGGCGGAGTCCGCAGCGGTATTCCTGTAGAAATGGATTCAAGAGATGCTCAGAAAAATAAGAACCATCAGAAAAACTATCAGGCGAACGATCGTTACCAGTTAAGCGGCAGTCAGCAGCGGGGTAAAGCAAATGAAATAGGTGAATCTAAAGAAACGAAAGAAGGATGGAGGCAAAACCAGGAACAAGACAAGGGAAAGGTAAGTGAAATAGCAAATGATACGGGTCCAGAAAGACAAGAACAATTAAGTCTAAATACTGAGTGGTTAGCCTACAATAACATTAAACCGGGTAAACCGTGGATAGCTCTGGAAACTGAAAAGCAGCCAGACAGAAAAAAAATACCACCATTGAAATGCAGCCGCTGTAATTATATTCTGCGTTACCAGGAGAACTGCCCTAAATGCGGCACATCTTTTGAGCTCATCTTAAAACACTGGAGGGTAAACATATGAAAAAAGAGACCAGTGGAAAGAAGCGGGGGCAGGATTCGAGAGTATATATATGGATCATTAACTTCCGATAATACATCTTATGTAAACTTAAAACCAAAAAGCATTTCAATCTATATTTAAAGACCTCGCAGAAACCAACCTGAACCGACTGTGCTTAGACGCACCCAGAGATTTTAAGGCTTTGTGTGCCCTGAAAAACATAGTTTAATGTTAATGTATGCCTTTGTCTTTTTAAGGGCCTCTCAGAGCTTCTCAGCAGCTCTTAAGCAGCTATCACTATTACTTCTTACCTGGACAAAGCGCATTTTAAGAATCATCACTTCACTTCGTGTCTTATCTTAAGCACATAATACCTGGATCTATACCTGGATCTGCTTTTTTCAGGACTTCGCTAAAAGCCGTTCAAAACCATTTATATGTTCGTTTGTAATTCTTGACTACTGTTTAATTTTTATCTTTCTTGGTATAATAAATGCAAGACCATTTATGGGTAAACAAACCAATGCTCATGCGGAGGTAATGTCAACTTGCGAAATAAATTCATATCAATTGCGATCATCCTTTTTCTGATCACCTCCTCCTCCCTTCTCTTCTTCTCCTGTCAAAATAATACATTTAATGAAGACCTTGAGCAGGCCCCGGAAAATAAAAAAGCAATCGACCAAAATGGTGAAAATAACAATGATGAAGATTCAGATGGAGAAATAGAGGAAGAAATATTTGAAGATGCTGAACTGGAAGAAGACCCTGCTCTGATACCGGAAATACCCTCTATCGGTATTTATAACGGTCAGGGCAGTTGGTATGAAAGCGTGGAAGCAATTAAAAATTTTCTCGATGCATACGCAATCGAGTGGAAAGTTTTTGATGAAGAAGATGCAGTTAACCTCGATTTAAAAGATCATTTCGATTTGCTCTGGTTTCCGGGCGGTTTTGCCGCAGAATATAAGAACTATATTGCCGATCATTCTAAAATCATTGACTTTGTAAAAGAAGGCGGTTCTTTTGTTGGCAGCTGCGCCGGAGCTTACTACGCAGCTGATATTCTGCGCTGGGATGGCACAGACTACGCATACCCGCTCCGCTTATTTGACGGTAAAGCAACCGGTCCACTGTACGGGCAGATTGCCTGGGGCGAAATTGGAACCATGATCCTTGAAGCTGAACATCCTGCTAACCGGGGTTTTAACACTGAAATAAATATGTACTATTTTGACGGACCTTATTTCGATTCTTACGAAGAAGACTCAATAGTTGTTCTGGCCCGTTATGAAACAAATCAGGAGCCGGCTGTGATTGCCGGTTCCAGCGGTGATGGTAAATATCTCTTATTGGGGCCCCATCCCGAAATTGGAGGTTATACCGCACAAGATCAGGATTTTAACCTGGATGGCCGGGAAGGTGCAAAATGGCCCTGGCTTTATGCTGCCCTGGAATGGTTTGCCGGGTGGGAATAAAAAAAACCTGTGTTATAATTGGATGAGATAATTATTGAGGATGGTGAACAACAGTGCGCCGCATTTACTTCATATGCTTGACCTTAGGATTAACTGCCTTGTTTTTTTCTTTCGGGATGAAAACAGGAGATACCTATCCTCCGGATGCTTTATTAGACGGCTTAATTGCTCAAGTCACAGGCAATCATGAAACTGGCAGCCAAAGATCTGAAGAAGAGACTACTGAAGAGACTATAGAAGAGACCGATCCGGAAACAGAAGAAGATCCGGAACCGGAATTTGCCACGGTCAGCATGCTTGTTGCCGGGGACATTACTGCCCACATCCCCCAAATTCAGCAGGCTAAAATCGGTGAAGATCAATACGATTTTACACCCAGCTTTGAAATCATTACCCCTTATCTACAGGATGCTGACATCGCAGTTGGAGATCTTGAAACCTCGCAAGCGGGCCCAGACCTGTCTTTCTGGGGATATACAGGTTATTCCGGTTACCCGTTGTTCAATGCTCCTCAGGAACTTTCAGAAGCCCTTGCTGAAGCGGGCTTTGATGCCTTCACCATCGCTAATAATCATACTCTTGACCGGGGTTACGATGGTTTAATGGAAACTCTCTCTCATGTCCGCAGTTTAGGAATCAAGACTTTTGGTGCCTATAAAAGTCCGGAAGAGCGCAACAACCCACTTATTATTGAGCGTGATGGCCTGGAAATTGCATTTATCGCCTATACTTATGGATTAAATGGCATACCAGTTCCCGAGGGTCATGAATATTGTGTTAACCTGGCCCCTGATTTTAACGATATAACCTCGCTTATCGAAGATATTGAAACCGCCCGGGCCAATGGCGCCGACTTAGTTGCTGTTTTCCCCCACTGGGGAGAGATGTATGTTTCAGAACCTCAACCCCAGCGCCTGCGGGAGGTTGCTGCTGAAATGGCTGAGGCCGGAGCGGATTTAATTATGGGCAGCCACCCCCATACTATTCAGCCCATTGAATGGTTTTTCAATGAGGACGAGAACGGTAAAGAAAGGGCGGCATTAGCCGTTTATTCTTTTGGTAATTTTATTTCTAATCAGCACTACCCTCATAACCCCACTCCTTATGTTGAATATGGCCTTTTACTGGATGTGGATTTAACAAAGAATATGGAAACAGGCGAGGCCTGGATTAGTGGTGTTGATTATGAAATAACCTGGGTCCACCGCGATTGGCGTCACCGCATCCTCCCTCTTTCTGATGTTTTTAATGAATCACCGGAAGATTACCGCCTTAGCGAAACTAAGGTGGAAGAACTGCAAACATGGTATCAAAACAATGCAGAAGTTGTCGAAAAATACGGCCATCCTGAAGATAAGGCCAGGGCGCTGGATATTGCTGAAAAGCTTTATCATCAAGCATACAGTGATTAACAGTAAGGAGGAAGCAATTAATGAAAATTGGAATTTTTACAGACAGTTTTCGACCTTACACCAGTGGAGTAGTTAGATCAATAGAGCTTTTTTCCCGGGAATTCAGCGAGCGGGGTCACGAGATCTATATTTTCGGGCCCGACTACCCTCTTTTAAATCCCCAAAAAGAACAAGGGGTCTTTCGTTTCATTTCGGTACCATGGCCAACTATGCCTGAGTTCTCACTACCCGTGCCAATATCAGCGCAGCTGGGTTCGACTATAAAAAAGATCGGATTGGATGTCATTCACACCCATTCCCCTTTCCTGCTGGGCAGACTGGGTGCCAGGGCAGCACGACGCTATAAATTACCCTTATTATTTACTTTTCACACCCTTTACGAACAATATGTCCACTACTTCCCTTTTGCCGAAAAAACTTCTAAACAAGTAGTCCAGACCATTGCCCGTAATTACTGCAACCGCT
>PWEB01000160.1 GCA_003553305.1 Syntrophomonadaceae bacterium | reverse complement strand
GAAAAAGTTGTCAAGAGAACCGTCCCCCTAACACGCCTGTCACTCCTTGCAAATCCTCTCTCAATTACCTTGTCCTCCTGTCAGTTTATCGATCAGTTCATTTTTTTCTTTTTCATCAATTGATATATAGTATGCCTCATCCTCAGCGCCGTCTGCAGGGAAGTACTCCCCCTGCAGGGAAAAACGCTTTATAGCGTCGGCTTCCAGGCGTTCACTGGCAAAAAGGGTCAGAGCGGCAACCTGGTTAAGGTTTAGATCGGTGCGCACGTGCTCCCGGTAAACTGAGTAGGTGGGCAGCACATAGCGGAACATACCCATTTCCTGAAAGTATTCAAAGGTAGTAAAAAGTAGTTCCTGCTGGCGCTCCATCCGGTTCAGGTCATCACGGGCATCTTCTTCACGGTAGGTCAGGTAAGTCAGGTACCCGCGCCCGTCCAGCATTTGCGGGCCGGCATTAAGCGATTCCGCGGGGGTAGGGCCGGTCATTTGCTCCTCCACCGTATAGAGCACTCCCCCCAGAGAATCAATCAATTGTTTTAAACCCTCGATATCCATGGCGATGTGGTAATCTAATTTAACTCCGTCCAAAAAATCGCTAATGGTATCGAGAGTATAGCGCATACCCTCCTGATGTGGATCACCGCTGCCCTGCTCGTAACCATAACTATATGACTGGCGGATCCTGTCTTCGACCCCACTGTGCGCTATCTCGACAGATGTATCGCGCGGAACGGCCAGCAGGGTCAGGGTATCCCGGTCAAAGTTAACTGAGGCAATCAAAATTGTATCCACGAAATAAATATCGCCGAAAGTATTGTCCTCCTGGCGATTGTGCAGGCCGAGGACGACAACATTGACCAGCCGTTCATCAAAATACTCTTCCACCTCACCGGAATCGCCAAAATCATGCCTGAACAGAGAGGCCGGGTCGTAGTATACCTGGTATACTCCGTAAAATATTACAGAAAAAGAAACCAGGATAATCACACTGATTATTCCCAGTGAAATATAAAGCCTGGCTTTTCTTGATAGATTATTCATAAACTCCACTTCCCGCTTCCTCTCGGTCAATGACCATTACCGCTTAGAGATCTTTTTGTTTCTGCCCTGCTCCAGTTTCTTAATTTTCTTCATGATCTTGATTTTCTTCATGATCTTCACTGTCTTCATGATCTTCATCGTCATTATCCGGTTCCGGCCCCTTGGAAACGACCAGGTCAATGATCGCCCCGGCTTGAGCCTCAGTTCCGACTTTCGGTTCTGAATGCCAGACCAGTCCCGGATCCAGACGATCGTAATAGGTTTCTCTGATTTCACCAACCCTGAAACTGCGCTCTTCCAGGGCAGCTGCGGCTTCCTGAACACTCATTCCTCTTAATTCAGGCACAGCCGTCAAATCCTGACCGGCATCACCGTTCTCTTCCGGCCTATCCTGATCCTCATCATCTCCATCATTAAACCAATCATCATCAAATATCGAACCCCTGCCTTCATCCTCTTCTTCCCGCTCTTCCTCCCGGCGCTTACGCTCCTGCTCTTCTATATATTCCGGGCTGTCTTCAAGCACTATGGGCGCCCAGCGTTCAGCCTCAACACCAAACGCTTCTTCGATGATGCGAAGCCTTTCATCCTGTTTAAGCACCATGTAATAAATGCCGTCTTTGGTCTGGTGATCCCCGGGCAAAGTATGAAAATGCAGGCTCTCGTTGGAAAGGTCCAGATCCCGGGCAAAGTAGGCCATAGCCGCAACCTGGGTATAAGTAAGATCCGTTTCCACATAATCCTTGAAAATACGGTAGGTCACCGGGATATCGGTGATCCTGCCCTCTTCTCTTAAATATTTGAAGGTTTCCTTCAAAAGATTCATCTGCCGGTCAATTCGCCCTGTATCACCTGTATCACCGCGGTACTGCAGGTAGCGCAGGTAAGTCTTTCCGTCCATTATCTGCGGGCCTTCGGGGACCAGGACCCGGCCGATTTCCCAGTGCTCGTCATAAATGGTTTCGTCCACCTCGTAATAGATTCCGCCCATCGCATCGACCAGTTCAATAACTGAATACATGTCGACAGAAACATAATAATGGATCGGAATATTTCCTAAGACATTGCTTACGGTCTGAATCGTATATTTAATCCCGGCTTGATCAGGATCTTCCTGGTCACCATAATGATATCCGTAAAAGTAAGAGTGGTTAATCTTATCATGCATGTGCCCCATACCGTGAATGGGCACGTAGGAATCCCGCGGGATCCGGACCACAGAAACTTCTTCTTTTTCAAAATCAATCGAGAAGATCGCCAGCATATCCGGGCGGAAAAGGTACTCGCCCATTTTTTCGCGGCCCCAGCCCCGGTCAAACCCTAAAAGAGCAATATTGACAACATGATCAGAAAAAGCAGCATCGACATCATATCTTTCGTCTTCAGCCCCGCTTAAGGCTTCATTCTCAAAAGTGACATCATCCAATAAGATGCGCTGCGGTTCCCGAACATCAGAGTAAAAAGCCATCACATAGGTGCCCATCCCGGCCAGTCCTAAAATTAAGAGACCGGCCATGACCAGAAGTGCTTTCTTAAAGCGGCTGATCGGTTTTTTGATCTTTTTTATCTCAGGATCTACAAAAACCCCGGACATTTCCGTTTTCCAGTCAGGGTTAGCAGGCTCACCGGATTGATGGCTGGAATCAAAAGTATCCAGAGTCTCAAATGTTTCCTCTTCCTGCGATTCTCCTCTTGATTTATCCTGCTTATTTTCTGTTGTGTCCTGTTGACCCTGCTCAAAAGCCTGGTCTTGATCTTTATCTTTTCGATCGTTATCCATCAGCACCAGCCCCCCTTCCTGCAAAAGACCTGATCTCTATCCAAATTATAACATATCGACCGGGCAAATCATAACCCAGCAGGGAGGTTTTCAACCTTTTTGCCGCTCAAAAAACACTGATCGGTCCACAAGTAATCCCACTCCCCGAAACGGCCGACCGGCGTAATCCCGAGCCCGTTAAGATACTCCAGAACATAGTCGCGCCGTTCAGTCATCCCCCGGTCAAAAACAACATTGGCGTAAGGCAGAACCCGGTAGTCAGTAGCTATAATATCACGGCCGGAAGCCAGTTTCATCTGATCAACCAGCTTAGTGACCTGCTCCACCAATTGATCCGGCGAAATTTCAAGCGGTTTACAGCGCGAAAAGTAAGTTTCAAACTGCAGGGAGCTGCAGCCCGGCGGAACGTTGTCCGGAGACTTGCGGTAAGGGGCATGGACCCGGGAAGGCAGGATCTCAGAATCGTAAATATAGAACCAAAGATAATCTCCGGCCCGCGGAGCGTTAAAACCCAGCGAAACAAGGGCAATGGAAGTAGCCCACAGCTGCCCTGCTGCTTCTTTCACAGCGCCGGGCGCCTCATCAAGCATATCGATTAACTCCGGCAGGGGCACACTGCTGATCAGGTGTCCGTAATACTCACGCGTCCCATCCCTGCACAGGACATATTTTTTCTGCGGATTGATATAGACTGCCTCTTTACCGGTGCGCAGGTCCAATCTCTCCAGCAGGGGATCGATAAAAGCGCGGAAGCCCCCGTGACGCGGATAATAAAGCTCCGGCAAATAGTAAGTTGAAGGGGTCTGATCAGTCATTGCCCCGTAGAGCACTTCATCTAAGGAGGGACGGTAAAGCCGGTTTCCGATCCAGAGCGTACTTAAGTTTTCAGCGGGCACCGTCCAGTATTTTTCAGTGTAGCGGACCGGAAACCGCTCGGCAATTACTGCCCCGAACTGCTCTTTCAACCACTGCCGGTAATCGGAAGTTTCGCTGCGCGCAGGCCGCTCCACAAAGCTTTTAATGGCTTTTACTTTTTCTTCGGCCGGTAGAGGAAAAAGATTATTCTGGACAGGGTGCTTTAGCCAACGGCCCCGTTCATAGTTATAAGCCTCGGGCCGGTGAGTAATATAGTCCGTCTTTTCAAGCACCGCCCGGTAAGCATCGTTATTGCTGAAACCAAAATGCACAGCATTATCAAAACGAAAACCATCAACCTGAAAATTGTCAAGCAGTCCTCCCGAGCGCTCCCCGGCCTCGAAGATCACCGCTTCCCGGCCTGACTGCCGGGCGTGCCAGGCTGCCGATAGGCCGGCAACACCGCCGCCGAGGATTAAAATTTCGGCCATGTCAACCTCCCCATCGCTTCTTCACTCAAACCCCGCGCTGCTTCCCGGTTAAAGAGGGTGGGAATTGTTAAAAGCAAGATCCTGAAATCCATCAGGAGAGAATAATCAGATACATAATACAGGTCATAGCGCAATTTGTCATGCGTGTTGGTGGCATAATGACCGGCCACCTGGGCCATCCCGGTTATGCCCGGCTTAACCAGGTGCCGCAATTTATATTCGGGCATTTCGCGCTCAAAATATTCCACAAAGTAAGGCCGTTCCGGACGCGGGCCGACGATGCTCAAATCGCCGCGCAGCACGTTATAAAGCTGGGGCAGTTCATCAAGGCGAGTTGCACGCAGGTAACGGCCCACCGGGGTAACCCGGTTATCTTCTTCACAGGACAGCACCGGACCGCTCTCATTTTCAGCGTCAAGAACCATCGTCCGCAGCTTGTAGAGCGTAAATTTGCGCCCCCTGTACCCAACCCGTTCCTGGGCAAAAATCACCGGGCCCGGAGATGAAAGACGCACCAGTATCCCGGCCGCCAGTAAAACAGGCAGGGCCGGTATAGAAACAGTGAGGGCAAAACCGAAGTCAAATATCCGTTTCACAGCAAAACTCAGGGCCGTGATCTGCATATCGTGGCACTCAATGACCGGAGTATCATGGACCTGAGTCATCGCCGCCCGGGTCAGGATAATCTCATAAAGTTCAGGGACGATGAAAACTTCCCTGCTTTGTTCAAAGCTTTCCCGGATTACCCGGTTTTTTTGTTCCATATCAAGTGAACCGGTAATCATCACCGCCTCGCTTTCAGGAAGCCACTCGGTAAATTCTTCAAATTTTTCAGGCTCAAGAACCTTAATTACCTCAAAAATGCCCCGGGGCAGGCACATCAGTTTTTCTAAAGCCTGGTTAACCTCCTCCCGGCTGCCAATAACCAGAAGTTTTTTCTGGCCGTGAATCCAAAGCTCCATGCGCCAGTATAAAATTCGCCAGCCCATTAAAAGGAAAAGCTGAATCAACGGAGCAGCCAAAAAAACAGTCCGTTCAAAAATAAAGGCCCTGGTCCAGAAAGCAAACAAAACGCTAAAGATGGTCAATCCTACTACGCCGGTGATCAAAGATCGCACAATCGGGGTAAAACCACTGCGCTGCCTGGAATAAAGCCCTAAATTACTGAACAACATGACCGTAACCAGCGATACCAGGGGCAGAAGAAAAACGAGCGGCTCGAGCTGAAATCCCTGCAGGTCACCGGTCACAATGACAAAGCCGACATAAAGGCCCAGGTTTACCAGGGCTAGATCGACTAAGGCAACCAGCCATTTTGGTATGCCGGCCGTTTTCAGATGCCCCCTGCTATTTGTAATCGCCATTGTGTTACACTCCGCAGCTAGATATTTTTGTCTGCTTATTCTTCTTGATGCCAGCCTTCTTTTCCTGCCATTTTTTGCCCTTTTTCAAGACTTTGCAGATCATTTCCTAAAGCGCATCAGTCACGCTTGAAGGAAGCCTGTCTTTCAGCAAGCTCACTGCGGGTAACTTTCCTGTAGCCGGGCTCAAAAGACCGGTAACGACCCAGGCCGCGCAAAATTTGCAGCAGGTTGCCCAGGTAAACCAGGTAATAGTACCACTTTTTAGTTATGGCAAACCAAACCGCGATCGCTAAATTGACCAGCAGGGGCAAAGGCGGCCAGGCCAGGTATAATCCTGGCCCTGCGAGCAGCCCGGCCAGGACAATAAAGGGGTAAGGATAGCAACGTATCAAGCCAAGCAGGGTGCCGCTGCGCAGGCGGGATGCAACCACCTGCCCGGCCCCGTACAGGTTTTTACCCCGGTAGCGGGGCAAAAAATTAAGCTTGATCTTCT
>PWEB01000096.1 GCA_003553305.1 Syntrophomonadaceae bacterium | reverse complement strand
CATTTTGCCATTGGCATTCTTGGCAAACGTCTTTTGAGCGGGCCGGTTACTTTTTTGGAGTCGTGGCGACGCTGCAAACTTGGCTTACAGGAAGATGAGTCTGCTGATGATAATGAAATGATGATTGCTGGTAGCTCAGTTGAAGAAGATATTGATGATGACCGGGAGTATCAAAAGCGCGAATCTACAGCAGCAGCTGTTATTGGTTCCTGGATGAAGGCATTTGCTCCGGAGATTTCTGAGGAAATAAAAGCTATTGATGAAGCTGCTAAAAATTTGGCTGTGGATTTAGATTATCAAGTCACTGAGCAAAATCCTAAAGTTGATGCTCGCTTCCAAGCTTTGTGCAAGCTTATAGAGAAACTGGTGAGACCTGAAGGCGAATGGTCTGAGGATGAGCGATTGGTAATATTTACTGAGTACAAAACCACTCTTGATTATCTGTTGCGGAGGCTCAGACAACTTTATCCAGGAGAGGAAGAGCGAATTCTTTGTCTATACGGAGGTATGGAAAGTGAGCAAAGAGAAATGATTAAAGAAGCTTTTAATGAGCCTGCTCACTCTGTGCGGATCTTAATTGCTACTGATGCTGCTGCTGAAGGGCTTAATCTTCAAAGTACTGCTCGCTATTTACTACATTATGACTGCCCTTGGAACCCATCTCGCTTGGAGCAGCGTAACGGGCGCCTTGACCGTCATGGCCAGGCCCGTGATGTATATGTTCATCATTTTGCCAGCGAGGAGAATGTAGATCTTAATTTTTTAGGTTACTTGATTCGCAAAGTAGATCAAATACGCGAAGATTTAGGAGCGGTTGGTGAACTTTTTGATGAAGCTACCCATCGCCGGTTAATTGAAAACGAAGATGCTGTTACAGTACAGCATGCGTTGGAGCAGCAACTCGGCAATGAAAATATCACTGAAAAAGCCAGGCAGGATATATCATCAAGTGATTATTTGGCTGGTTATGAAAACAGGTTGAATGAAAAGCTCAAACTGCTATCTGAGGAATTGGACATCAGTCCTTCAGCAGGTCGCGATACACTGGAAACTGCCATGGCCATGGAAGCAGGAAGACCGCAGCTTACTGAACCTGACGAATTGGATCGTTTTAAACTTTTAAGTCCGGATTTACCAGGATGGAAGGAAACCATTGACGATACTGTTCGCAAGCAAAGTTTAAAAGATATGCTGGGACCTGTGCCTAAACTATCTTTTAGCGCGAAACCTTTTCTTAAGGAGCTTGGTCCACGCAAAGTATTTTTGCCCCGGCCAGACACCTTGATGGTTCATCTAGGGCATCCACTGGTTCAAAAAGCTACCGGTGTATTGATGCGCCGCCGCTTTCCTGGAGAAGGCGCAGTATCGCGTTGGTGTGTTCGTTACGGGGAAGTTCCTGAAGAAGCTGATGCCTTGATCCTATTACATTTGGAAGAGTTGGGTATAAATAAACTACGGGAGACTTTTCATCATTATATCCGAACTTACCAGATCCCGGTATATAACGGAGAAATAGGGGAAGCTCTGCCCCATACTCCTGCAGCCCGCTTGAGTGAAGCTAGGCGATGTAATTCTGAAGATAAAATTACAATAGCCCAGGACCTGTTAAGTGATTTGGAACCTGATCTTCAAGAATTTATTAAAGAGCAAAGACAGCAACTGACCAAAAAGCTTACCAGGCAACTTTCTATTGATGGCGAACAGGCCATAGAAGAAGAAAATCAGCGCTACCGGAGCAGGCAGGGAGAAATTTCTTCTTTGATAGCCGATAATACAATTGCTAAGCTGGAAAGAGAAATTGAAGATCTAAAGCAAACCAGGCAGCAGCGGGTGATTTTTGATGAACAACGGTATATGGAAAAGTTAGAGCGTTCGATAAAAGAAAAAGAGGAAGAGTTACAAAGAAGAGAACGTCATTATGAAGAAGTTAGAGAACAGCTAGCCAAAGAACGAGAACGGGTAATAAAAAATATACTGCCTTATCGTTATGCGCTCAAAGGAGAAGCACAGGTTTTTCCGGTTGCTGTAGAAGTGAGATTGCGTGATTCACAGGGGGATGAAAAATGAGTACTGAATACCTCCAATGGTGGAGTAATCTTTTTCATGGTGGAATGCTGCTGGATGCTGAACGGCTCAGCAACTTACTGCCTTCCTATTTTGAGTCACTGTCTGAATATCAGCAGGATCGGTTTCGCCGTGAACTAATTGCATTCCAAAATGATCCATCAGAAAGACGCAGTTCATTTGTAGCTTATGTGCTAGAAAATGTTTGCAAGTTTTCTTCCCATAATGGAAGGTGGTTACGCGGAACTGGTATCCCCACTGACTGGACTCAACGCGGCTTAACCGGAGAAGCTATACGTCCTGCCCATTTATGGCTTGGCCCCAACGGTGCAATATTGCCTATATTTATTGATGATCAAAAACGCCTGGGCATAGGGCGGGGCAAACGTATATACTCACAAGTGCTGCAATGGCTTCGACAAAAAAATATGCATCTTGCTATAGTTACCAACGGCTTTCAGTGGCGTATTGTATTTGCCGGGCTTGACTATGAAGCTTTTTGCCAATGGGATATCGATCAATGGCTTGTTGAAGGGGAAATTTCTCCTGAATTCTCAGGGTTTATGGCTTTAGTCTCCCCTTCTTTGTGGATTCCTCCTGAAGAAGGCGTAGAAACACCACTTCTTACCGCTATAAATGAAAGTCGTAAAGGACAAGCTGATCTTTCCCAAATGCTTGGAGAAAGAGTGCGGCAGGCTGCAGAATTATTATTAAGCTCCTATACTTCCGTTTTAAATAGTTATCGCCACGAGCTTGAAAATCAGGATATCTACCGGGCTGCAGTGCGGATGGTTATGCGGTTGGTGGTTATTCTTTTCGCAGAGAGCCGCGAAGGGCTCCTGCCTCGGGATAATTCTATTTATCATAGCTCCTATAGTCTTCAGGGGTTGCTTGAATTACTTGAGCGCATTTCGCCGCACAAGTTAAAGAATAGTTACAGCGCCTATCCCCGCTTTTTGGCGCTGCTCAAATTAATCTATCAAGGCTCAAGCCATGAAGCATTGCCGGTTACTGCGTACGGGGGCGAGCTTTTTGCTCCTGGCAGGCCCGATTCTTCAGATGGCATGAAAAGAGCCCTGTATTATCTGGAGAATGCATGCTTTCAAACAGAGGTAATGAACGATTATGAAATGTATCAGATTCTTGACCTTCTTACCCGCACCAGGATCAAAATTAGACAAGGGCGGCAAGCAACGTGGATAACTGCCCCGGTGGATTTTTCTAACCTCGACAGTGAATATATGGGTATACTTTATGAGGGGCTGTTAGATTTTGAATTGCACCGGGCTTCTGAAAACGAACCGGTTATCTTTCTAGCGGTTGGCAACCAACCAGCCCTGCCATTAAGTTCTCTTGAACAGATGGATGATAATGCCATTAAAAATCTCTTAGAAAAGTTAAAAGACACCTCATCGGATGAGGGAGAAAGCGAAGTTCCACCCGAAGAGGAGACAGTTGTAGAAGAAGATGAAGAAGAATCAATTGAAGAGGAAGAAGTAACCGAACAGGTAGAAGATGAAGATGAACAGACAAGCAGTGACTTGCGGTTTACAATGCAGGCTAGAGCAGAACAGTGGGCCAGACGGGCTTGTGAAGTTGGTGGCCTGGTAAAAAAACCGCGCGGCAAAATGACGCCAGAAAAGCAAATGCAGTACGAACAGTCTCTTAACTATAAGGCCCGCCAGTTGATTGTCAAAGTAGTATTGCCTGGTGAATGGTATCTGGTCCGCTGGGGTGGTAATCGTAAAGGGTCAGGCACTTTTTATACCCGGCCTCAGCTGGCTATTCCTACTGCTCATCGCACTTTAAGGCCGCTTGCCTATGAACCTCCGGTTGATGCTGAAAATAAATCACAAAATGATGCTCCGCCTGAGCAGTGGGTTCCTAAAAAGCCGGAAGAAATACTTGAGCTTAAAGTTTGCGATCCTGCTTGCGGTAGTGGTTCTTTCTGTTTAGCAGCTCTGCGTTTTCTTACTAATGCTCTTTATAAGGCTTTGCTCGTCCACGATCGTATTCACGAACACGGTGGCCGCTCTGTATTAGATCTAATCTACAACGATGAAGGTAGTGAGGCGCTTGTAAATGAAAGCCTTCCCTGCCGTCCGGATGACGATGATTTTGAGCAGCGCACCAAGGCCCTTCTACGCCGTTATGCAGCTGAACGCTGTATTTACGGGGTAGATATCGATCCCCTGGCTGTTGAATTATGCCGCCTTTCATTATGGATAGAGACATTGGACCGTAACCTGCCCCTTACTTTTCTGAATCATAAGATCAAAACCGGCAACTCATTGGTTGGAGCCTGGTTTGATCAGTTCCTGCATTATCCGGTTATGGCCTGGGAACGTGAAGGCGGCGATAAAACTCATTCTAACGGAGTTCATTATCTCAAAGAACAGTGGACTAAAGCGATCAAGAATTTCAAATCGCAAGTTAAAAAAGATTTAATAGATCTGCTGGATGGTAATATACACTTGAAAGACGGCAAAATTTCTTATCCGATAGATATAAATTTTGCTCAAAAAAATCATGACTCTGCCGAAATTGCACTAAAAGAAATTCATGAACTGGGTATCACCCAGGTGGATGAGCGAGCAGAGAAGTATAATGCCTTCAGGAGCAGCCCTGAATTCCAGAGGCTTAAAGCTGCTTTTGATTACTGGTGCAGCCTCTGGTTTTGGCCTGCAGACCAGATAGACAAAGCTCCGCTTCCCTCAGATTTTGCTGCAGGAGAATTATCAGAAGAAGCAGCCGAGCTGGTTGCCGATTTGACTGATCAGCATAAGTTTTTCCACTGGGAGATAGAGTTTCCCGATGTTTTCAATGAGGATTCTACTGGATTTGATGCTATTCTTGGCAATCCGCCGTGGGACATATCAAAGCCTAACAGTAAAGAATTCTTTTCTGCCATTGATCCGCTGTACCGCGGTTATGGCAAGCAGGAAGCTGCTCGCAAGCAGACAGAATACTTTCGGCAAAACGAAGCTGTGGAGCGTCGCTGGTTGGATTACAATTCAAAATTTAAAAGCATGAGTAACTGGGTGAAGTATGCCGGGTATCCTTTTGGAGATCGCATTACAACAGATACTGATGGCCGGTCTCACCATGATTTTAAAATAGGCGATCCGGGTAAAAGTAGTTTTGACACTTCTCAATTTCGCCATGAGCTTTGGAAAAACAGGCGCAGAGAAATTCAGGGTTATGCTGATGAGAACCATAGTTTCCGGTATCAGGGATC
Organism: Syntrophomonadaceae bacterium; assembly: GCA_003553305.1. Classification (GTDB taxonomy): domain Bacteria; phylum Bacillota; class Dethiobacteria; order DTU022; family DTU022; genus B1SED10-74M. The sequence goes on along the minus strand of PWEB01000096.1, from coordinate 725 downwards.
CGGCGATATCAACTTATATAAACTATTCTTAGAACAGGCTTATATATTACTAAACCAGTCTGGCCGATTTGGAATGATCACCCCTTCAGGTATTTATAGTGACTATGGTACTGGAGAGCTTCGTAGGTTATTTGTGGAAAGGTGCCGGTGGGAATGGCTGTTCAGTTTTGAAAACCGGGAAAAAATCTTTGGTATTGACAGTCGTTTTAAGTTTAACCCTGTAATTATAGCAAAAGGCGAGAAAACCGAAGTAGTGAATACTGCCTTTATGCGGAGGCACCTTGCTGATTGGGAACGGGCTGAACATTTGGCTATTGAATATCCACGGCAGCAGATCACTCAGTTTTCTCCTGAAAGTTTAGCTATGTTAGAAATACAGACCTCAAAGGACTTAGAGATTTTAAGTAAAATATACTATAATTCTGTTTTACTTGGAAATCAAAGTGAAAATGGTTGGGGTATTAAATATACGACAGAATTTCATATGACAAATGATTCTAAGATTTTCCCGCCCAGGCTTAAATGGGAAGAATGGGGTTATAGACCGGATGAATACAGTTGCTGGATTAAAGGGCCCTGGAAACCAATTGAAAAACTGTATTCAGAGCTGGGTGTCACACCATTAAAAACAAGTGAACAACGCTGTGCTCAGCCCCCTTATGATAAACTTCCCATACCCCGGGCTGATATTCCAGAAGGGGTTATTCTTTCTCGTGAAGCTGATG
>PWEB01000245.1 GCA_003553305.1 Syntrophomonadaceae bacterium | reverse complement strand
TACGAGCCCAGGCCCTGCGGGCTACCCCGCCCATCACGTCCCAGGGCATGGCTGAATTTAAAATCCGATCGGCTTTTTCACTGCCATCAAGCACCATTCCGAAACCACCATTAATGGCCTTACCTATCCCGACCCCGCCACCATTGTGCAAAGCAACCAGGCTCATCCCGCGGGCCGCATTACCGGCAAAGCACTGCACAGCCATTTCAGCCATCACGTTACTGCCGTCCTTAATATTAGCTGTCTCCCTAAAAGGCGAATCAGTCCCACTGACGTCATGGTGATCCCTTCCGAGCATGATTGGCCCAACTTCTCCTTTACGCACCATCTCGTTAAATCTGAGCGCAATTTTAGTCCGTCCCGCACAATCCTGGTAAAGAATGCGGGCCTGAGTGCCGACTACCAGTTTATTTTTCTCAGCATCCCTGATCCAAACATAATTATCCCGGTCCTGACCACGACGATTCGGATCAATGCACTCCATCGCCGCCCGATCAGTTTTTCGCAAATCATCTGCATCACCACTCAGGCAGACCCAGCGGAAAGGCCCGTAACCATAATCAAACAACTCGGGTCCCATAATATCTTCCACATAAGAGGGGAAGATAAAACCGTCCTTTTCATCTACCCCATTTTTGGATACTTCCCGTACCCCGGCATCATAAACTGCCTTTAGGAAAGAGTTTCCGTAATCAAAAAAATAAGTGCCCCGCTCAGTGAGGGTTCTGATTAACTCAAAGTGATCTCTTAAAGATTGATCAACTTTTTTATTGAATTCAGACCTGTCTTTTTGAAGCAGGGCTGTCCGTTCATCAAAGGTTAAACCCCTTGGGCAGTAACCGCCGTCGTAGGCAGCATGGCAGGAAGTCTGATCAGAAAGCAGATCAATCTTAGTACCATGTTCGACGGCATAACTGAGCAAATCAACAATATTTCCGTGGTAAGCAATCGAGAGCGCTTCTTTTCTTTCTACAGCTTCCCGGGCCCAGCGGAAGACTTGACCTAAATCAGCAGAAACTTTACCGACCCACCCCTGCTCATGCCTGGTTTTAATACGCGAAGGATCTACTTCAGCAATAATGCCCACGCCGCCAGCTATTTCAACCGCTCTTGGCTGAGCACCACTCATACCACCCAGGCCTGATGAAACAAATATATATCCGCTTAAGTCCTGGTCATCGCTAACGCCCAACTGCTGCCGTCCTGCATTTAAAATGGTATTAAAAGTACCGTGAACAATACCCTGGGGACCAATGTACATCCAGCCTCCTGCAGTCATCTGCCCGTAGTTCGCTACACCCATCTGCTCAGCTACATTCCAATCAACTGCATTGTCGTACATACCAACCATCAGCGCATTTGTTATGATTACCCGCGGAGCATCCGGCCTGGAACGAAATAGTCCCAGGGGATGACCTGATTCAACAACTAAAGTCTGGTCTTCAGTAAGCACTTCCAGATATTTTTTGATTAAACGGTACTGCATCCAATTCTGACAGACTCGCCCTGTTTCTCCGTATGTGACCAGTTCATAAGGGTAAAGCGCCACATCAAAATCAAGATTGTTGTCGATCATGACCTGAAATGCTTTGGCGGCCAGACAGTTTCCCCTGTATTGATCGATCGGTTTTGCTTTAATATTGCCGGGAGGTCGGAAACGGTACCCGTAAATGCGTCCCCTGCTTAAAAGTTCTTCTAAAAATTCGGGGGCAAGTTTTTCATGGTCCTCTTCCGGAACATACCGCAAAGAGTTTTTAAGAGCTGTTTCAGTTTGCTGCTGACTAAGGGTAAAATCCCTGGAAGGGGCCCTTCTTACACCTTCCGCAAACTCCGGCATCTCATGAAGTTGATCATCTAACTTCACCGTCATAGCCTCTTTAACATCTCTGTTCTCAACCACCTGATCACTCCTTTGTTCGGTTTTTTAACTATTCTTATTATAACTTTTATCCCCAGTTGAAGGAAGAGATTGCCAGGGCCTTTTAATAATAAGACAACCGGTGAGGTAATTAAAAAAGGCTTACCTTCTTTCAAAAAAAATGGTAAGCTTGCCTTATTGCTTAACTTAATATGTGGGATGATAGAACATGCAAATCGGATTAGTCGGCATGCCCGGCTCAGGAAAAACAACCTTATTTAACTTATTAAGCGGGAACTATCAACCAACCGGCTACAGTGGTTCAAGAGAAGTGCTCACTGGTTATGCCGCAGTGCCTGATCCGCGCATTGATTTTTTAAATGCCCTTTATAAACCTCAGAAAACCACTTTAGCGCGCATTGAATTTAAAGATATCCCGGGAGTAAAAATGGATGATAGCAAAGCAAGAGCGTCTCACTTCTTAAGTGAAGTGCGCAGCGCAGATGCGCTTGTTCAGGTCTTAAAAGTCTTTAATACAGGAAGTTCGGCAGATTTTGCCGGCGAAACAGATCCTTATCGCGATTTAACCGATTTCAGCGCTGAATTGCTGTTGGCCGATATGGATATCCTGGAAAAAAGAATCGAACGCCTGGAAAATGCACCGAAGATTAAATTAGATGACTCTGTCCAGATTTCGTTATTAAAGCGACTGCTTGAAAGCCTGGAAAATGAACAGCCTATCAATAGCGTTAACCTGGCTGAAAGTGAAAAAAAACTGCTGGCCGGGCAAAGTTTTCTTAGTGAAAAACCCATTTTCCTGGCAGTCAATATTGATGAAGATCAAATGCGCAACAATGTTTACCCAAACCGGGAAAAAATCCTGGCTTATGCAAACTCAAAAGGTATCCCGGTGATTGAAATTTGCGCCCAGGTCGAAATGGAAATCAACCGCCTGCAGACCGAAGAGCAGCTTGAATTTATGGAAGACCTAAACCTGAAAGAATCAGGGCTGGGCCGTCTGGCCCGCATGGCTTACGAAAAGCTCAACCTAATTTCTTTCTTCACGGTCGGAGAGGATGAAGTCCGGGCCTGGCCAGTTCGCAAGGGAGTTACAGCTAAACAGGCAGCATCAAAGATACATTCTGATCTAGAACGCGGTTTTATCAGAGCTGAAATGTTTCATTACGATCATCTGCACATTCTGGGCAATCAGGCCAGGGTAAGAGAAAATGGGCATTACCGACTGGAAGGCAAAGATTACCCGGTTCAGGACGGAGATATTATTAATTTTCGCTTCAATGTTTAAAACTATTTTATCAGATTATGGGCCTAGGACCTTCCGGTAATACCCGGTATATAATGCACCGGCCGGATTATGAGAGAGGACCCGGTCCTTGACAATAAATGCCGTTGTCGGAACACCAGAATATTTGTTAAATAGAATATCATGCCCGATACAAAGGCCGACAGTAATGTTAAGATCAGTTTTATTTTTCTGCAGGGCACGGGCCTGGGCTATAGGATTACACATCACTTCCGGTTTGTCCTTGTTAATTTTCGTCAACTCCATGTCATCTTTTGATCTTCCGCATACCTTACAGCACACACTATAAACTTTGAAATGTTGGCGCAGGTATGAACAAAGCACTTTTGCTTCCTCTTTAAGGCCTATGCAGAAAGCCACTCCGAGACGTTCATAAATCATTTCCTTAGAAAACAGGATCAATTCCTCTACCCTTGTTTTCTGCATGTAGTATTCGCCTTCAATAAGGGCTGCAGTGCGGTGAATTTCCCGATCCTCTCCACTGTAAACAGTGAAAGAATCCGCCTGCATGTTCAGGCAATCTTTACCCTCATAACACTCATTTTTTTCACACAAATCACACTGCAACAGCTGCACTCTCCTTTTAAATGTACTTTTTTAAAGATAGCTTATCATTTATAAAATGATCATTCAAAACTTTTCTTTGAACGGTTCAGAGCACTAAATTTATATTCAGTTTTTTATTACTATCATCTATTCAATGTATGCATTCAATATCCTATCCTTAATACCTGCATACCTGGCCCAAATTGGGCGGTTTAAAAGACCCGGGTTTTGGATTTCAACCGGGAAAATTCACATCCCAGTTAGCGTGCTTCTCTGCTGGGGTTCAAGCGACGGAGAGGTCCTGCCCCCTCTCAAAACAACTTCGCCATATCGGATTTTCGTTTAACTCTTTCCGGGTTAAAGCAACCTCCTGCCAGTTGAGGCCGCTTCGCCAAGACATTTACATTTTAGCTTCATTTGACCAGGTGCTTCGAGCCGGGGAAAGGAAAATTAGGGGTTGATGAAGAATAAAGAATTAAGAATAATGAAAGGCGTGACTAATATTATGAGCAACCCATTCTCGAAAATAACACCCGAAATTTCTGAGCTATCTAATCTGTGTAAAAAAAACAGCCTGATTGATCCCACCCTTTATGACAAGTATGAAGTTAAGAGAGGGCTTCGCGATATAAGCGGAAAAGGCGTACTGGCTGGGCTAACCGGGATTTCTGATATCATCTCCTCAAAATCTATTAATGGAGAAGAGCACCCCTGTGAAGGCAAACTTTATTATAGGGGTATTGATGTGGAAAATATTATAACAGGGATCAGCAGAGAAAACCGCTTTGGTTTTGAAGAAGTAGCTTATTTATTATTGTTTGGAGAGCTGCCTGACGCTAAAGAATTAAATAGATTTAACCGGATCCTGGTTAATTATCGTTCGCTGCCCACAGGATTTGTCCGCGATGTGATTATGAAAGCTCCCAGTCGGGATATGATGAATGCGCTCGCTCGCAGCGTGCTAACAATGTATTCCTACGATGATCATGCTGATAATACTTCTTTGCCTAATGCATTACGTCAATCATTGCAGTTATTGGCCTTATTCCCTTTACTCTCTGTTTATGGATACCAGGCTTATGGCCATTATCATGACAATAAGAGCCTTCATATTCACGCCCCGAAGCCTGAACTGTCTACAGCGGAAAATATCCTGCACATCCTGCGCCCGGACAGCCAGTACACACCTCTAGAAGCAAAAATCCTTGATGTAGCGCTGATTCTGCACGCTGAACATGGCGGAGGAAACAATTCCACATTTACCACTCATGTGGTTACCTCTTCAGGAACTGATACCTATTCAACAATTGCAGCAGCCCTCGGATCACTAAAAGGGCCCAAGCACGGCGGTGCAAACATAAAGGTAGTGCAGATGTTTGAGGATATGAAAGCAAATATTGATGATTGGACCGATCAATCCAGCGTGAAAGACTATCTTACCCGCCTGTTAAATAAGGAAGTCTTTGATCGTATGGGTTTGATTTACGGCATGGGGCATGCGGTATATTCCCTGTCTGATCCTCGCGCAAAGGTCTTAAAAAGATTCGTCGAAAGCCTTTCCAGAGAGAAAAACCGTGCCGACGAATTCGAGCTCTACTTATTAGTAGAAAAACTGGGACCTGAAATCATAGGAAAGGAACGCCGTATTTATAAAGGAGTCAGCGCAAACATTGACTTCTACAGCGGTTTTGTCTACAAAATGCTGGATCTGCCCCTGGAACTGTATACACCTTTATTTGCGATAGCCCGGATGGCAGGATGGGCAGCTCACCGAATGGATGAACTCATTAATACCAACAAGATTATCCGTCCGGCTTATAAGGCAGTATCAGAGTTTCAGGAATATGTCCCGTTGGAAAACCGTTAACCAACAGCACCCTGCATCCAGAACAACAATAGTTTGAATACTTGGCAAATCTCATGTTCGGTTAATATGATCTATGTTCTAATGATCTTCTTTTTTGTTTTGCTTGAGCCACAATGATTCCAGATCATATTTTCGATGACCCATCTTTAAATACTCGCCATGGTCAAGAATATAGGTTGTATTCTTGTTATTAACCGCTTTGAATATGTCCTCTGCAACCTCTTTTTCACCCAGTACTGAATTACTCATTACCGGCCCCTTATTGATCAAGTCCAGGGAGGCCTGGTCAATTGCTACAGGATCGAGCGAAGCAAGGATTCCCAGGTCTGGGACAATCGGTAGATCATTCCAGGAAGCACAATCGCAGTCAGGTGATACATTCATAATAAAGTTTATAAAACTGCTTTTCAATTTTTTCCTTTTTACTACTCCCCAGGCGTATTCAGCAG
>PWEB01000149.1 GCA_003553305.1 Syntrophomonadaceae bacterium | reverse complement strand
TATAAACCTGGCTATTCGGGTGTGGAGAATACTCTATATGAGCAGGATAATGTGATTAAACTCTTTGGCGATGCTGCCCAGACGGTGCCAGAGCTGATGGCGGACTACCAGGAGCTTACCTCAAAATCTTAAAGAGGGCGGTTTTGCGTAAGCCAGGAGCCAAAAGCGGTATAAGCTGAAGATAAGACTTGTGGCTTGTGCAGCTAAAAAAATGCTTGCAGTGCTGACCAAACAGTAGTTTAAGCCGAAACTGCTTATTTGTCTTACAGGTCCAGCACTGTCTGCATTTTTTGTTTTTACCCGGGGTTTTGCCTTGCTTGTTTGGAGCTCCCTGTATATAATGACCCTATGTCAAGATAATCTGGTCATTAATTTGTTAAATAATACTGCAAAAAAGGAGGGCTCCGACTTGCTGAAAGCAACAGATTTTTTTGCATTGCAGGAAAGCCCATTTAAAGAACTTTTCAAGGGTACAGAATATGTCTGGGAAGCATTGCCCCGGTTAAAGGCTTTTATTAAAGAGATGATTCGGCCTAATGTGAAAGATTTTCGTGCTGGTAGTGCTTTCATTAAAGAAACAGTTGTTATCCACAAAGCGAATCTGTTTACTTCCGGGTTTAATATTGACACAGAAGGTAAAAAAACGGTGGTTAGGAAAGACGGAATTATTCTAGAAGGAGCAAGCATTATTTATGGTGGCTCATACCTGCTTGATGATCAGATTTTTATTGGTGAGGGGACAATTATTGAACCCGGCGCCCTGATCAAAGGTCCAACTATAATTGGCGATCGTACCGAGGTCCGTCATGGCGCCTATATTCGTGGAGATGCTTTAATTGGAAATGACTGTGTGGTTGGTCATGCCACTGAAATTAAGTCATCAGTGATGATGGGGGGCAGTAAAGCCGGCCATTTTGCATATATTGGGGATAGTTTACTCGGCGAAGTAAATTTGGGAGCAGGTACTAAACTGGCAAATTTGAAGGTGATCGATTCCCCGGTGGTTTTAACCATTCAGGGCCGGGCATATGAAACTGGTTTGCGAAAGTTCGGAGCTATCCTTGCCGACGGGGTTGAAACAGGCTGTAACTGTGTGACTACTCCGGGAACTTTAATGGGAAAAAATGCTTTACTTTATCCCAATGGTACAGCCAGGGGGTATTATGCTCCGGGGACAATTGTTAAGATTAAACAAGAACAGGAATTTCGGGAGATGAGCGAGAGAGGCAGTAATGGATAAAGTAATTAAGTTGTTGGAAAGCCATGGACCATTAACGGGCAAAGATTTAATCCGGGAAATCGGTATAAATGTTTTTAAAGCCTGGAGAATTTGTAGCAATACAAAGCAGGTTCTAACTCGTATTGTGGGCAGGCGTTACTTACGGCTTGATATGAAGGTTGATGGTTATGCCCGGTTATCACCTTCGATCATGAGAGAATTCATGAATTATACTATCATCGGACTAGAGGCAGATAAAGAGGCAATTGAAAGCCAGGCTGAAGAACTTAGAAAAGAAATCATTGCGATCAGCAAGAAAAAAATTAACCTGGCCCGGGAAACAATCGATCGCCTTGTTCAAGGTCACCCGGACCGGGATGCTATCATCGATCATTCAACTTTTATTATTGCTGGTGATGTGGTTTTTGGTATGGCTCACGCAGAATTGCGTCCGGAATCTTCAACCGGTGAAATGGTCAGGGGATCTGATCTCGACATCATCGTTGTTACCGATGGTTTATCCTGGCAGTTTTCGAAGAGTCTAGATGAATTGATTTACAGAGAAAAATATAATCTGTTGATTAACCCGGTTTCTAAAGAAGAAATTGATTATATTATCAAGGATTTGGAAACTGTTCAGGATCAGCTTCAGTTTAGAGACTTTAAAGCGATGGTGGCATCTAAGATTCTTTATGAAGGGGAGTACTTTTACGGCAGCCTTGATCTTTATCACCGGATCAAAAAGATGCTTCAAGACTGCGGTTTGGATAAAAAAATCGCCTCACTTGAAGAAAAGGCTCGGCATAGCAGGAGCGCAGCCGAAGAGTCTTTAGTCTCTGCTCCTGATTCGATTGATTTCAACGAGTTGATGACCTTGTTCTATACTACCGAAGAAAAGGAAGAAATATTTTAGATGAAGCGGAGAATGATTAAAGCATGGAGATACAAATAGTTGATAACTACCAACAGATGACCATAAAAGCGGCAGATATCGTGGCGCATCAAGTCAATCAGAAAAAAGACAGTGTTTTGGGATTGGCTACCGGATCTACTCCCGAGGGAATGTATGCCAGGCTGGTTGAAATGTACAGGGATAAAATGATTGATTTTGCCTCGGTGGTTACTTTTAACCTCGATGAATACACCGCTCTTTCTTTGAAACACCCGCAAAGTTACCATTGTTATATGGGCCGACACTTGTTTGATCATGTTAATATCAGACCTGAAAATACACATATTCCTCACGGTAATAATGAGCAGGATATTAGTGAAGTATGCCGTGAGTATGATTATAAAATCTCCAGCATGGGCGGTATTGACCTTCAGATTCTGGGCATAGGGGTAAACGGGCATATTGGATTTAACGAACCGGGTCAATTCTTGCAAACTAGAACCCACCTTGTGGAACTGGCTGAAGAAACCGTTGAGGCTAATAGTCGGTTTTTCAGTTCTCCTGAAGAGGTGCCGCGGCGGGCTATTACTATGGGGATGGCTTCGATTATGCATGCAAAGAAGATCATGCTCCTGGCCAGCGGGGAAAGCAAGGCTTCGGCTATTCAAAAATCAGTCAGTGGAAGGATTTCTACAGATATTCCAGCCTCCCTTTTACAGCTTCATCGAGACATAATACTGATTGTAGATAAACAAGCAGCTTCCCTGCTTTAGGTTAGCAAGGACAAATGGTTAATATAAAGAATTGAATCGATCAAAGATCCCGATAGGATTGGTTAAAAGAAAGTGAAGAAAAGTTCAGGATCCTGGCTGAAAAATCCCCGATTGCGACCATGATCTTTCAAGATGATTTCTATGTTTATACCAACCCTGCTGGTAAGCAGATAACCGGCTACTCCAAAGAAGAGCTCTATAAGATGTGATTTTGGGAATTAATCCACCCCGAGAAATAATATCGAATGCCATCTCAAGGAAACAGACAGAACAGTCGCTGAAAGAATCAGAGGAGAGATACCGTGATATCCTTGCATCTATGTAAGAAGGGTACTACGAAGTTGATCCGGCTTGTAATTTTACCTTTTCCAATGACTCATTGTGTCAAATAATGGGCTATGAATGCGATGAGGGGATGGGCTTTAATTATACCGTTATTGACAGGGATCCAAAAAAAATTTATGAAATATATAATCGGGTTTATCGGACTGGCATCCCGGAAAAGACTGCTAACTTACCGATTATTACCGGTGATGAAAGGGAGATTTTTGGTGAAGGCAACTCATGGCGGATTAATGTAATAATCAAGATAATAGAAAGACTTACCCCTATTCCCTCAATCATTCCCGGATCGTTCCAAATCAAAACAAATTCCTTTTTAGTTGAAACAAGGAAAACATTTGCAAATAAGAGTTTATTCATATTTGACAAATGAAATAAGCCCCTTGTCCTTCAAAATGCAATTGAAGATTAATAAAATAGTACAAAAATATAAGGTCAACAAATATGGACTAAAAATGATATACTATAAATAGTAAGGTATTCGCATTTGAGGTGAGTAAATGGAAACCGGGTTTAAATCAGGAGCTTTGGAAGATAATTTAGCTCAGACAAAACAGGAAGAGAAAGCACTTCCCCAAAAACATAGTTGGTTTGTTTCTTTATCTTCTTCATACTGGGGGATTAATAAGAGAACAGAAGAGCTTTTTATTGAATACAACCATCCCCACCCCAATTACGATTATATAATAGAAAATCTACACACGATCAGTCTGACTGATTTATGGCTCTACAGTTCGATTGAAGAATCGGAAGAAGCCCTGCTCTTTTTGGTTTCTATTTTTGAAGACCTTTTTAACAAGAATTTGGAGGATAAGCAGCGGGAGCAGTTGGTAAAAACCCTTTTTAAATTTATCGACCGGCTTCTTAATGAAGGCAGTTATCCTGACCAGGTTATCCGGCGCTGTCTGGGCCTGATTGAAAAGGGCATGAATGAAGATGAAGATATTTTCCTTCGCAATGCTGGTTATTTTAAAAAATACCTCTACCGGGCAGCGGCTCTGCCGCAATTTAACGAAGAAGTATGCCGCCTGACTAAAGATGTCCTGCGAGTAAGCTGTGCTTACTGGGCTAAAACTACTAATGCCGAAGAATGGTTTGAAAGTAAATCTGATCTTTTTCAACCGGTTTATGATCAAAAGATTAAGCTGATCGGTCAGGATTTTTTTGATGAGCTCTCCGCCCGCATCGAAGATTCAAATACCTGGGAGGAAATACAGTCAAATCTTTTTTTCAATGACATTGCGAATCACTTTCGTCACTTCAGTGAGGAATTTAATCTTTCTATTGAAAAAGTGTATTATCTCATTTATGTGCTGCACATTCCCGGCATGGCTCAGTTAAAAAAACATCTCCTCTATGATCTGAACCGCCTGCTTAAGACAGCCCTTTCCGAGCTTGAACACTCACAGATATACCATTTTGTTGATATGCTTTTTGACTTTTTCAGCGAGCTAAAAGAGCAGCAAACTGATACAGTGCTGGACTGTATTTTTACGCTTGGAAAAGAAATCGTCAGTATTGATGATGAGAATATTACAGCCCACTACATGCAAAAACTGATTGAATTTGGATTTGTATATCCCGGTAAAGTTGAAATTGACAGTAATTGGGAGTCCAAGGTAAATGCTGACCACGTAAAAAATATTAGGATCTGGCTTGATCTGATTGAAACATCACCTTATAAATTTAAGAAGCTTCTATCAGCTCTGATGGTCAATTTAAAGTTAGGTGGTATATTCATTTCTGACACGGATCTCTTCCAGAGGGATATAACCAGGTTATTGAATGCAGACATTGCCCCCGTCTACAAGCAGGTTAAACAGTTAGCCCGGGTTTTTCCGGTATATTTTAGCGAGATCGGTGCCGAAGGTAAGCTGCGTGAGGTCAGTACTGTGATCGATGAATTAGCCGGCAGAAAGGATAAGATAATTCACTTTGTTCGCAAACAGGTCCATTCTGAAAGTAATAACACCCATATTGAACTGGTTAACCGGGTGGCCGGTTACTGGCTCAGTGGTGAACGGGGACCGCTTGAAGAAATCCTGCCTGCTGATGTAATTGCTACCTTTGATGAAAATAGCGAGCTATACAGTGGAGTTAATAAGCTGATGCGGGCTGCTTGTGATTATTTCGGAGTTGACCACACTGGTTTGCTAAAGCTGCCAGAAAGCGAAGTAGCTGCTTATTTTGATTCTGTAAATGAAAATAATGAAAGAGACAAAAAACGTTTGCTTCATCTGATCCAGTTAAACCAGCTTTTGTTGGAAAAATATTCTTTTGAAACCCGGGATATTGCAAACTTGTTGTTGAACAGCCGTTTTTTTAACCGGGAGGATATTGATTATCTCAAAGAGCTGTTGGAGCAAAAACGTTACTGTGAAGCTCTGGAGCAGATATACACTTATATGTCTATTCTTAAAGAGGTCATCTTGAACAAAGAGGAAACTGAAGCGATTGAGACTATTTACTATAAGCGCCATATTGCGTTCGGGATTCCTTCGATGTATGGGCAATACAAGGAGCCAAAATTTGAAGCTCTTGGCCTGACTTATAAATTAGAACAGGTTGCTTCCCGCTTAATGGAAAAAATTCTCATTGAAATTGAGCTAAAATATATTTCGTCTAAAACCCTAAAAAATATTTATGATGTGCTGGTCTTTTTCAAGACAGGCCTTGAATTGGATGGAATGGTCAATCAGAATTTTAATTCAACCCTGGAAATGTTTCGCTACAGCCTAACCTCAACCAGTGTAACCCTCGGGCAGTATATGAATATTTTCAGGTTTATGTCTCAGCACATCAAAGAATTGATCAATGAATATTTTATC
>PWEB01000247.1 GCA_003553305.1 Syntrophomonadaceae bacterium | reverse complement strand
CCGGCAATCCCCGGGTCAGGGAAAAAGAAGGAAAGCAGGAAATCAAGCACTGTTTTTCAGCTGGATGGGATCTTTCGGAAACTGCTCCGGTGGAACCGATCGTGGAAATGATTGCTGCATATGAAAAACCGGTAATTGCTATGATTAACGGTTATGCCCTGGGGGGTGGATGCGAGCTGGCCTTAGCCTGCGACTTTATATTTGCTTCCGAAAACTCTGAAATAGGATTGCCCGAAATTAACCGGGGGCTTTTGCCCGGGTGGGGTGGTACCCAGCGATTACCTCGAAGAATTGGTGTGCCCCGGGCTAAGTGGATGATTTTAAGTGGTGAAACTGTGGATGGCAATGATGCTAAAAGAATAGGCCTTACTGATCAAACAGTTCTTAAAGAAGATTTGGATCGGGTCGTTTCAGACTTTGCTGCAAAATTGGCCGGTAAGCCGCCGATCGGTCTTAAAAAAACAAAAGAAGCAATCAACAAAGGTTACGACACGGATCTGCAGTCGGGCCTTAAAATTGAACAAGAAATGCTCAGCGTGCTTTTACAGACCGAAGATTTTCAGGAAGGTATAGCTGCTTTTATGGAAAAAAGAGAACCACAGTGGAAAGGTCGCTAAACTTTTAAATCTAAAAGCATTTTCAAATGATGACAAAAGTTTAATCAGAAGAGGGGGCGGTTCAGTTGTTTGAGTGGGCGTGCCCATACTGTCAAAGGAAGTTTTACAGCTCCTGCCCGGAAAGAGAAAAAGACAAAATTGAATGCTGCTATTGTAACCGGGAGCTGAAAAACCCCTATGCCGACAAAGAACTAAAGAATAGTAGCAGTTGTGAATGAATCCGGAATGATTATGCCTGGGGCGGAAGCTTTTTTTTATCCGGCCGGTCAGAACGGATGCTTATTGATCCATGGCATATCTGGATCGCCCCAGGTTATGAAGCAAATGGGAGAGCATTTGTCCGGCGAGGGAATCACCACTCTGGGAGTGCGCCTTGCGGGGCATGGAACCAGGGTTGAAGATTTGTATAGTATTACCTATCAGGATTGGATAAAGTCAGCCGAAGATGGCTTGAGTAGTTTAAAACAACACTGCAGAAATATCTCTTGTGCCGGACTTTCACTGGGAGGGGTTATCGCTCTGCAGATGTGCTGCCTTTATCCGGAAGATTTGTCAGGAGTAATTCCGATCTGCAGCCCTTATAAGCTGAGCAGTTTGAAATACAAATTTGCCCCTTTGCTCAAAAAAGTGATCAAGAAGATACCAGCCGGGTCAGGAGCTATTAATGATCCAGGAGCAGAGCAGGTAAATTATAGTTATCACTCTGTTTCGGCAGTCCATGAATTAATGAAACTGACTGCAGTGGTTCGTGAGAAACTCCCATTGATCAGACAGCCGGCATTACTCTTTGCTGCCCGCCATGACAGGGTTATTAACAGGGATGACCCTGCACTATATTACGAAAAACTTGCTTCTGACCAGAAAGAGTTGATCTGGCTGGAACACGCGGGACATGTTGCTACCCTTGATTATGATAAAGAGATAATTTTTGAAAAATCAGCTCAGTTCATTGATCGGGTTGGTAAAGCTTAAATGAAGATTTATCCGGAGGGCAGTTAATTTTTTCAGATCGCCGCCGAATCTTTTATTGCCCTTTCTCAGTCAGGAATTCCCCTATATTATTACGCGCCCTCTAAATTATCTGTCCGACCACGTGTCAACTCATATATAATAAGGAGGAAGCGCTATGAAAATGATGAAAGGAATGCTCATTGCACTGGCTCCGGTAACTGTCTTTGCCATTTACTCATACGGCCTTAATGCTTTTATGCTTATAGCCGTCAGCGTAGCCGCCGCAGTTGCTTCGGAAGCACTTTACCAGTACCTGACCAAAAAACCGCTAAAAATAAAAGATTTGAGCGCCGTCGTGACCGGCCTACTCCTGGCTTTAACCCTCTCCCCTTCCCTGCCTCTCTATGTGGCAGCGGCTGGTGCGGTAGTGGGGATTGTTGTCGGCAAGCAGCTTTTCGGAGGCTATGGCAAAAATATCTTTAACCCGGCCCTCTTCGGCCGGCTTTTCATCATCTATGCCTTTCCCGGCACAATGGCTCCCTGGCTGGCCCCGGTTGACATGACGGCAACAGCAACACCCCTTCAAATCGCTCGCAGCGAAGGGACCCTGGCTCCCCTGCAGGACCTGTTCCTGGGAACCGTCCCGGGCAGCCTGGGAGAAACCTCCGCCCTCCTGCTGCTGCTGGGCGGAGCCTGGTTAATCTATAAAAGTTACGCCAACTGGCGTATCCCGCTGAGCTGTTTGGCTGCCGTGGTCTTGGTCTGCCTGCTTACCGGGCAAAATGTATTGTTCCACCTTCTTTCCGGGAGCCTGCTCCTGGGCGCCTTTTTTATGGCCACCGATCCGATTTCTTCGCCAAAGACCCAGCCCGGCCGTTATATTTTCGGCTTCGGAGTTGGCCTGATCATTATGGCCATGCGCCTCTGGGGATGGCTGCCGGAAGGCACCACCTTTGCTATCATAGGCATGAACCTGCTTGTCCCTATCATAAACCGTTACACCAGGCCTAAACCTAAACCGAAAGCGGCCTGAGCCCGGCCTGAAGCTGAAAAACCCCGGGAGAATAATAACGTTCCGGGTTTTTCAGCCTGTATTTAAAATTAAGCGGCGTCTGATCAGGTTGATGGCGGGCAGGAATTAAGAAATGCTCGCTAGCGACATGGATAATTCGAAGCCGAAGTTCAGCGGGCCAGCCCTTCCAGGAATAGATCCAGCTCCCTTACATCAACGGTCAGGTCCTTTACTTTGGAAGGAACCCTGCTGCGCAGGGTGGCAAAATAAATTCCCACCATCTCGCCTTGTTCGTTTAGAAGCGGGCTGCCGCTGCTTCCGGGATAGATTGCCGCTTCCACCACCAGGGGAAGGGCAGATGCTGCCCGGGGTTTTTGTAATGATCGACCAGAAGGCCCTTGTTGGCGATACGGGCAAATTGCAAGGGATTCCCAATTACCAGCACCTCTTCCCCCGCACAAGGGTAATCCAAAGCTTCCCAAACCGACTGAAAAACAGGCATAGCTTCTAAATATTTAAAAGGGCGACCCCTTTTGACCGGTGGTTTAGGCGCTGAAGGTGGTTGATTGAGCACGGTAGTTGCATGTTTGCGGCGGTAATTCAAAACCTTAACTACCTCATTAATGATTTTTGTTTTCTCTGTTCGCGATGTTGTTTGTTGATAGCGTTTTCGCATGGTATTTAAGTACTCACGACGACTCTTTACTGACCTAGTCATCTTACATCCCCTCGGTAAGATTTCATCGTGATATAGCCGGTCCCCCTTGGGTAAGATTTTAAATGAGTGATCGCGTAACAGTGACTCTTATGTTATAATCGGAGTATAAAAATATTGGCCTCTTTTTGCACGGCTTTCTTTGGTAGTAGTTGAACAAGGCTGCTAAATATAACGGCTTGCAAATAGAGGTTGTTTTGTAAGCGCGATCTTCTTAAGATACAGGGAGGATTAAAAGAAGATGGCTGAAAAAAAGAAGCCGATGGGTTTCGAAGATTTAGATCAACCTGAAAAAAGGCAAAAACAAGCAGGGCGATTACGCAGCGTATTAAAAGTTATCCTTGTCCTGTTTCTTGTTTCTTTTATCATCGCCGGCGGGGCTACCGCAGCGGTCTTATATAACTATGTCAATGAAGCACCGGTCCTTGATCCTTCCAAGCTAGCCACAGTAGAGACCTCCTACCTTTATGACAGCAGTGGTAATGAAGTAACCGTGCTCCATGATGAGCAAAACCGTATTGCTGTCGGACTGGACGAAATCCCCGATCATTTAAAACAAGCTTTTATTGCTATAGAAGATGAGCGGTTTTACGACCATTTTGGATTTGATATTACTGGTAGTATACGGGCAGCCTATGCTAATTTTCAGGCTGGAGAGATTGTCCAGGGAGCAAGCACTTTGACTCAACAGTTGGCTCAGAACGCATTTTTGACGACGGAGAAAACTTACCGCCGTAAAATACAGGAAATTTGGTTGGCTCTACAACTTGAGCGCACCTATAGTAAAGAAGAAATTCTTGAAATGTATTTAAACCGTATTTATTTTGGTAACACTGCTTACGGTGTTGAAGCTGCTGGTCAAACCTACTTTGATAAAAATGTCGGTGCATTAACCCTGGCTGAGTCGGCCATGCTGGCTGGAGCAGTGCGCTCACCTAACCAATATAACCCGATTAATAATGAATATAAAGCAGAACAGCGTATGCGCACAGTGCTTTCAAGTATGAAAAGGAATGAAAGCATTTCTGAACATGAATACAGAGAAGCGATGGATGTGGAACTGGAGTATGCAGAATTGCGTGATCCAGAATATCCCTATCCTCACTATGTAGATTATGTTATTCATGATGAACTGATTAAAATATTGAGCTCAAACCCTTCGATCGGTTCACGTGAAGAAGCTTATCGGGCTATTTATACAGGTGGACTGCGTATTTATACCAACCTTGAACCTTCTCTTCAAAGCCATGTAGAAGAGGTGCTCGGCCGGGCCGACCTTTATCCGACGACGATTAATGTAGATATGTCAAAAGCCAGAGAAGCCATTTACGGACTTCCCCCGGGCCAGGATTTGACACGTGAGCAATTAGAGGAGTTTATCGATGATGAAAACGGAACCCCCCAGCCCCAGGCTGCGATTGTCTTAGCTGATCCGACCACCGGCAAGATCAAAGCTCTGGGAGGAGGACGGGATTACAGGAAAAATGTGGACGAAGTGCTGCGTTTCTCTAATTTGCGTCAGCCAGGTTCTGCAATCAAACCGATTATCACCTATGCGCCTGCTTTTGAAGAAGGAACCCTGGCCGGCGCAGGTTCAACCCTCGATGATTCTCCTTTTACAGGACCGCAGGGATGGTCACCGAAGAATTTTGACAACCGCTTCAGAGGGATGATTTCAGCCCGGGAAGCGCTTTATTATTCTTATAATGTTCCCGCCGTCCGGGCTTTTGAGGATTTACGGCCAGCTGTCGGGATAGATTATGCTGAAAGGATGGGCATCAATACTATTAGACCTGATGAAAAAGGCAACCTCGCCTTGACCCTGGGAGGGTTTACTGACGGTGTAAGCGCTATTGATATGGCCCAGGCCTTTGGTGTGCTGGCTAATGATGGTGTTAAGGTTAATTTTAGTGCCGTGCAGAGAGTCGAAGACCGCCACGGGTCTGTTATTTACGAACAGGAGATTAATCCGGAACAGGTTTTAAGTCCGCAAGCTACATTCCTTGTAAATGATATTTTGCAGGATTTTGTTACTGAATATCTGGGTCGTGCATTACAGATTGATCGGCCGGTAGCAGCTAAAACTGGGACTACAGAAAATTGGAAAGATGTTTACCTCGGGGCTTATACCCCAAATCTCGTAGCGACTTTCTGGATGGGCTATGATGAGCCAAAAATGGGCGGGATCCAACAGGGATGGCGCTATTCAACCGCTTTTCTACGCGAAGTATTTCTGGAGGCTTTTCAAGATTTGGAGATCAGGGACTTTAACCGGCCGGATGGTATAGTCCGGCTAGCAGTATGCTCCGTTTCCGGTTTACGGCCGAGTGATGCCTGTCGTGATGCAAATAGCGTGCGCAGTGATTATTTTATAGAAAAACATGCTCCCCGGATTATCTGTGATTATCACAGCGAAGCAGACCTTGAAGAAGAAGAAGACGAAGACGAAGACGAAGATAACGGAGACGAAGGCGAAGATTGGGTAAATGGCGATAACGGGGATGATGAGAATGGCGAAGATGATACCGTAGATAATGGCGAAGATCCGGATCATGAAAATGATCAAGCCGACGAAGAAGAGAGCCAAAATGGCAGCGATGAAGAAGAAGAAGAAGAAGAAGAAGAAGAAGATGATGATGATGACGAGGAGGAGGTTGTGGAGGATGATGATCAGGATGATGGCAGCGATAAAGAAGACGATAACCGCGGGTCAAGGTGGTATGACCGATAACTTGATTCGAGATGCTTGCAGCTAAAGAAGTTGGCATTCTTTCATAATTTCTTTTAGCTCCTG
>PWEB01000088.1 GCA_003553305.1 Syntrophomonadaceae bacterium | reverse complement strand
TTATAACTTATCGGCGTTCTCTGATACGTGCCGCCTTACCTTTGCGCTTCCGTAAATAATAGAGTTTCGCCCGCCGAACCCGGCCTTTTTTGACAACTTCAATCCGATCAACTGAAGGCGCGTGAATAGGAAAGACCCTTTCAACCCCGATACCGAATGATAACCGTCTGACAGTAAAAGTCTCTCTCATTCCGCTCCCCTGACGCCTGATTACTACCCCTTCGAATGCCTGGGTTCTCTCCCGGGCCCCTTCGATAACTTTAACATGTACTTTAACCGAGTCTCCGGGAATAAAATGCGGCAAATCAGTTCTCATATTTCGCTTTTCAACTTCTTTTACTAAATCCAACTTAAATACCTCCTTCACTCAGTGGATAATTATTGCATACATACTTACTTTTTAAGTCTCTTTATTTTTTATATTGTTCAATATAATTTCAACCTCCGGCATAAGAATTGACGTGTCCAATAAATCAGGACGCCGCTCATAGGTTCTTATAACCGACTGTTCTCTTCGCCAACGTGCTATTTCAGCATGATTCCCGGACATTAAAACCGGCGGCACTTCCATCCCCCGGTAGACAGGAGGACGTGTATAATGAGGATGCTCCAGCAATGGTTCTGTAAATGATTCATTCACTGAAGCCTCTTCTGCCAAAAAACCGGGTAATAATCGAACTACAGCATCAACCAGTACAGCAGATGCGAGTTCCCCACCGGTCAACACATAATCACCGATTGAAATCTCCTGATCCACTAAAGCACTGCGTACTCTTTCATCTACACCTTCATAACGTCCACAAATTAAGATTAAGTGCTTCTTACAACTCAGGTCATGGGCTAACTGCTGGTTGAATCGTTCCCCCTGGGGGGTCAACAGAATGACCCATGGATGTTCCTCATTTGCTTTAGCCTTAAGATCTTCCACTGCCTCAAAGAGCGGTTCCGGTTTTAATATCATGCCCTTACCTCCACCGTAAGGGGTATCATCCACCTGGTGGTGCCGGTCATGAGTATAATCCCTTAAATCAACCAGGCTAATTTCCACCAAACCCTGATCGATAGCCCTTTTAATCATACTTTCTTTAAAAGGACCTTCCAGAATCCCGGGGAAAATTGTAACCAGGTCAATCTTCATCTTAATCGGCTCCCTTATAAATCAAGCAATCCTTCCGGCAAATTAACAATCATAATCCCTGCAGATAAATCAATTTCTCTGACAAATTCTTTAACCGCCGGTATAAAGCTTTCCTTCTTTTCCTGGCCAGTTCTTTTAAGCAGGAGTTGATCATGACCACCGTTTGAAACAACATCGGTGATGTGACCCAATAATTCTCCATCTGTGCTGTAAACTTCCAGGCCAATCAACTGATCATGGTAATAAGCATCCTCCGGCAGAGAAACCCTTTCCTGCAGCGGAATCACAATATTGCTTTCCCGAAGCCTTTCAGCTTGAACCCTTGTATCAATACCCTGCAGTTTAATCAACCAGAAACGACCATGGATACTGGTTTTTTCCACAATATATTTTTTTCGCTCTGTTTCTAACTCCAGATGAACATCTTCCAGGGAGTGAACCCGTTCAGGGAAATCAGAAAATGGATAAACCTTGACCCGTCCATCAACACCATGTGGAGCTAT
Organism: Syntrophomonadaceae bacterium; assembly: GCA_003553305.1. Taxonomy (GTDB): domain Bacteria; phylum Bacillota; class Dethiobacteria; order DTU022; family DTU022; genus B1SED10-74M. The sequence continues at coordinate 21,843 of PWEB01000088.1, read as the reverse complement.
AACTTTACCGATAACCGCTTCATTTTCACTCGACAATTTCAACAACTACCCGTTTATTTTCACTCGCTGCCGCTGCGTTGACAACTGTTCTGATAGCCTTGGCTATCCGTCCCTGCTTACCGATAACTTTTCCCATATCTTTTTCGGCAACCCGCAGCTCAAGGATTATTAATCGATCACTTTCAATCTCTTTAACATCTACCTGATCCGGCTCGTCAACTAAAGCTTTAGCCAAATGTTCCAGTAGCTGCTTCATTTAAACCGACCTCCCTGCAGAACTACTAACTCAAACCGGCTTTATTTAAAAGGGCCTTAACAGTATCCGAAGGCCTTGCTCCCTTTGAAAGCCATTGCTGAACCTTTTCTGCATCGACCTCAAACGTTGTCGGTTCGGTTGTAGGATTATAATAACCGATTTCTTCAATAAAGCGCCCGTCCCGAGGATAGCGATTATCTGCTACCACAATACGGTATGCAGGCTTTTTCTTCGCACCCATTCTCTTTAATCTTATGCGTACTGCCAATGATTTTCACCTCCATAATTTAACTAAACTCCTAATCTATGTTAACCGGAACAAACTATCCGGGTTGTCTTTAAAACGGAAATCTCTTCTTCATTTTTTTCATTTTTTTCGAAGCCCCTTTTTTATCTGCGCCTCCCATTTGTTTAAACATTTTCTGCATCTGGTTAAACTGATTGATCAGTCGATTGATATCCTGAACGGTAGTCCCGCTGCCCATGGCAATCCTGCGACGGCGGCTGCTGTTTAATATTGCAGGGTTTTGACGCTCACCCTTTGTCATCGACCCGATAATTGCTTCAACCCGCTTAAAGTTGTCTTCATTCATCGACATCTGTTTAACTTCTTTGGGAAGGTTGCCGGCTTCAGGCAGCATATTCATGATTTCTTCTAATGAGCCCATTCCGCGCAGCTGAGCGATCTGATCCTTGAAATCATCTAAAGTAAACTGCTGTTTACGCAACTTCTGTTCCATTTCTTTTGCTTTATCCTGGTCTATAGAAGCTTCCGCTTTGTCAATCAGGGAAAGAACATCGCCCATCCCCAAAATACGGGAAGCCATCCGGTCCGGGTAAAAAGGTTCAAGGGCATCTAGTTTTTCACCAACCCCGACATATTTTACAGGACATCCGGTCACTGCCCGGACGGATAAAGCCGCTCCACCGCGAGTATCTCCATCAAGTTTGGTTAAAATAACTCCACTTAATCCAAGTGCTTCCTGGAATGAAGACGCGGCATTAACTGCATCCTGTCCGGTCATCGCATCAACCACCAATAAAACTTCATCGGGGTTGATAGTGTTTTTTATCTCGGTAATTTCAGACATCATTTCATCATCTAGATGCAAACGTCCCGCCGTATCAATGATTGTGACGTCACAACCTTCGCGTTCAGCCATTTTTAAGCCCTCGCTGCATATTTTGACGGGATCTTCTTCTAAATTGCTGTAAGACTTAACACCGATTGATTCGGTAAGGACCTCCAACTGCTTAACCGCACCCGGGCGATAAATATCGGCAGCAACCAGGAAAGGGCTCCGTCCCTCACGCTTCAAATGAGAAGCCAGCTTAACAGCAGTAGTAGTCTTACCTGAACCCTGCAATCCGACCATCATGATTGAGGTTTGCCCCCTGGTGAAACTAAGGGTGCTCTGATCCTGACCCATCAACCTGGTCATCTCTTCATTAACAATTTTCACAACCTGCTGACCGGGAGTAAGGCTGCTCATAACTTCGTGCCCGACTGCTCTCTCACGCACTGCAGCCACGAAATCCTTAACCACTTTGAAGTTTACGTCAGCTTCCAGTAAAGCTAACCTGATTTCCCGCATCGCCGCGTCCACATCTTTTTCATTCAACTTACCTTTGCCTTTGAGCCGGCGAAGCGTATTCTGCAGTTTTTCACCCAGGTTTGAAAACATAATATAATTTCACTCCTACTGTTCGCTGCTGGAGCGAAGATCTGCGATTATCTTTTGCAACCGCTTTAAATCTTCCTTTTTTAAACTTTCCTGTTCCAACAGTTGATCTGCCTCTGCCAAAAGCTCCTGCTGATAATTAAATGTTTTGTAAAGCCCAAGCTTTTCCTCAAAATTCTCAATAGACTCCAGGGCCCTCCTGATAAGATCGTAGACAGCCTGCCTGCTTGTATTATATTCTCCAGCGATCTCAGCCAAAGAATAGTTCTCGCTAAAGTACAAATGCAAAGCTTGCTGCTGACGCTCTGTAAGCAAGGGCGCGTAGAAATCGTAGAGTAAATTAATCCTGTTTAATTTTTCGAGCATATCCACCTCTGTCAAGGCAAAAAGCTTAACAGAGGAAGTATAACAAAAAAAGAACAATAAAGCAAACCTTATTTTGGATTTTTTATAGGAGTATTCTAGTCTTCCAGCAGGGCATGGGCAAAATCTGCCGCATTAAACGGGGCAAGATCTTCAATTTTTTCCCCGGTTCCCACATAGCTAACCGGTATTTCCAGTTCATCCTGTATATTGATCACAATTCCTCCCCGGGCAGTCCCGTCAAGTTTGGCCAGGATAAGCCCGTCTAGAGCAAGCGCTTCATTAAAACTTCGAGCCTGGGCGACAGCATTCTGACCGGTGGTAGCATCAACTACCAGTAGCACCTGGTGGGGAGCGCCCGGCAGGTTCCGGCCCACTACACGGTAAATCTTGTTTAATTCTTTCATCAGGTTGTATTTACTATGCAGCCTTCCGGCAGTATCACCGATCACCACATCTGCATCCCTGGCTTTAGCAGCATTCATAGCATCAAAGAAGAGGGCTGAAGGATCTGAGCCCGGTTCCTGCTTGATCAAATCAACTCCGGCTCGTCCGGACCAAATTTCCAGCTGCTCGATAGCGGCAGCCCGGAAGGTATCACCTGCAACAAGAAGCACTTTTTTGCCCTGCTGACGGTATAAATTTGCAAGTTTTGCTGCTGAAGTCGTTTTACCGGAACCGTTCACACCTACCAGTAATATTACTGCAGGCTTTTGATCTGCCAGTGTTGAATTTTCGCCAGAAGACATGGTATCTGTGATGATCTGTATCAGCAGCTTTCGCGCTTCTTCTCTTTCTTTGACTTTCTGATTTCCGATTGCTTCTCTTAACTGATCAACCAACTTGAGGCTGGTCTGGACCCCTACATCACCACTAACCAGGGTTTCTTCTAACTCTTCAAAAAATTCATCGTTAATTTCACCGCTCCCAAACAGGCTGCCCAGACGATCGACAAAACCGGATTTACTGCGGGCTAAACTTGTCTTAAACTGATTCAACAGGCTCATTGATCTTTAACTCTCCCTGGTTGTAATTTTTTTATCCTCCAGCTGAAGAGATATCAGGCGCGATATCCCCGGTTCAGGCATAGTAATCCCGTAAAGCACATCGGATTCCTCCATCGTTCTTTTACGGTGAGTGATCATAATAAACTGGGACTTAATCGAGGGTTTCTTTAAAAAATTTGTAAAACGAGATAGGTTTGCATCATCAAGAGCTGATTCCACTTCATCAAGCAAGTAAAAAGGTGCCGGTTTAAAACGAAGGATGGCAAAAACAAGCGCAATTGCAGTTAAAACCTTTTCTCCGGCTGACAATAAATTTATATTTTGCAGTTTTTTACCGGGAGGTTGTGCTGCTATTTCTATTCCTGATTCAAGAATATTATGTTCATCGGTCATCTTAAGCATTACCTTGCCGCCCTCGAAAAGTTCCTGAAATGTCTGCTTGAAATTCTCATTTATAGTTTCAAATGCGCTTTTGAAATAATATTCCATACGCTGATCTATTTCATTTAGAACTTTGATCAAGGAGTTTTCGCCTTCCTGCAAATCTTCTTTTTGATCCTTAAGAAATTTAATCCTTTCTTCTAATCTGCTTAATTCTTCGATGGCCCCCAGGTTAACCTCACCTAAAGCTTCCAAATCCTCTTTGAGGTTTTCAACCTGCTGATTGCTTTCGTCCGGATCATATTGATCATTAAGCTGAACCAGATCGAGGTTATGGAAAATTTCCAGGTAACGCATTTCCTGGTAATTGATTTCCGTCTGCAGTCTGGTCTGTTCCATAGAAAGCTGCCGCTCCCTTTTACCTTGCCTGGCAGATTGATTTTGGCGGCGCCGATCTTTTTCTTCAAGATCAATGAGTTCGGCTTCTTTATTGTTAAACTGTTTGGCTACCTCATCCAACTCGGTAATCCGGTTTGCTTTTTCTTCATTCAACTCTTCAATTTTGCTTCTGATATTCTGCTGTTCTCCACGGTTATCAGCCAGATCCTGTTTGAGCTTTTCATACTCCTGCGCTTTTTCGGTAATTTCAGCTGAGGGTTTATTGATGTTATCTTCTGTTTCTTTAATCCGGTTGGCCAGAGCTTCACGTTGTTCCTGATAAGAACTTATTTTAACCAGAACTGATGTAATTTCTTGTTCAAGCTGCTTTTTATGCTCAAGATATTTATTGTATTTATCCTTCTTACCGGCTAACTCGCTTTCAAGGGTATAAATTTCTGCATGATAGCTTTCTATTTCAGACTGCAGGTTACTAATACGTTGATTGATTTCGGTCTCTTCATCTTCAAGTTCCTGGTATGCGGTTTCCCCGGCCTGGATACGGTCATTTAAAACGCTCTGTTCATTTTGCAGAGTATCAATTTCGCTAAGCAGGCTGTTCATTTGATCAACCAGCTTTTGCCGCTCAGCAGCAGCATCCGCCAGACTGCTTTCACTTTCAGCCAGCTTTGATCGGAGGTTACCTGCCTCTGCAGAGATTTTGGACAGTTCCCCTGCTGCAGCTGATTGCTGTTCCTGTAAGGTTTCTATTTCTTTGCGTCTTCCCAAAGGCATTCCGACGCTGCGTTTGGCCACACTGCCGCCGCGGATTATTCCACCGGGGTTAATCATTTCCCCCTCCAGAGTAACCACCCGGCAGCTATGCTTTATAAAACGCGCTGCTTTTGAAGCATCTTCCAAATTGCGGCAGACCAGGATTGATGACATCAGGTAATTGACAACATTCTGGTAAGCTGAATCGACTTTGACTAAATCTGATGCTTTTCCAATTACCCCCTCGAGATCCCGCCAACCGGAATAACGTTCCAGGGGATCAGAGGCTTTATGAAGAATATCAAGGGGCAGAAAAGTCGCCCAGCCCCGGTTATTTTTTTTGAGATAATCGATTGCGCTGTGTACATCTTTTTCAGTTTTAGCGACCAGGTACTGCAGGGCTCCGCCGACTGATGACTCAACTGCCTGAACATATTTTTTATCAATCTCAATTAAATCAGCTACCGGGCCAATTATTCCCGGTATAGAAGAACGGGCCTGCATAACTTCCCGCACACCCCTGTAATACCCTGAAAGCGCTGAATCCTGTTCCTGAAGTAGATTGAGGCGGCTGTTAAGGCCATGCAGGGTTTCTTTTTTGTTTTGTTCTTCTTCATTTTTTTTCTGCAGACTTTGGCGAAAGGATTCCACCTTTTCAGCTAGTTCTTTTTCACCGCCTTCTGCAGTAGCAAGTTCTGCATTCAGGCTTTGCTTACGCTTTTCTAAAGATGCAGCATTATCTTTTGATTGATTATTTTTTTCTTGTAAACCGGATTTTTCTTCCTGCAAGGTCTGTTTTTGAGTTTTGATTCGCTCCAGGCGGCGTTTCAATTCTTCAATTGTGGAAGAGGCAGCTTCTTTTTTTGAAGCGGCCTGGTAAATTCGCTGCTGCTGTTGTTCCACTTCATCAGGCAGGGCACTTTCTTCCAAACGGGCCATATCTTCGCGCAATGCTTCGAGCGCCTTATCTTGTTCAACCAGGATTTTTTCTTTTGCCTGAAGCTCTTCTTCTGTCCGGGTTTTCTGGGCAGCCATCTCCTCGACCAACATTTCTAACTGCTTAGATCTTTGCCGGTTCTGCTCAATTTGTTCCTGGAAACGGCTTTCCCGTTCGAGAAGTATTTTCAATTCATTTTCCTGTTGTTCGAGGGTTCGTGAAGCCTGGCTTAATTTTTGCTCCAGTTCTTTTTTTTGGTTTTGATGATCGTGAATAATATTTTTTAAGTCCTGGATCTCTTTTTCATGCATTCCCCCCTCAGCAGCGGAGGCAACGAGAGCATCATTGACAGCCTGGAGTTGTTTATTTGTTTTGTTGAGTTGTTCCCGAGCTTGTCTTAGATGGTATGAGAGAAGTTTTCGTTCTTCATCTTCTATGCACTTTTTCAGGTCACGGTATTGGCGGGTTACTTCAGCCTGGCTATGGAGAGGCTCAATCTGAGTTTCCAACTCATAAATCAAATCCTGAACCCTGACCAGATTTTCCCTGGTCTCATCAAGCCGCCTTCTGGCCTCCCTTTTACGCATTTTATACTTAAATATGCCGGCTGCTTCTTCAAAGATTTCCCGGCGCTCCTCTGGGCGATTATTAATAATTTCATCAACCCGTCCCTGGCCGATTACAGAGTAGACATCTTTTCCAAGGCCGGTATCTAAAAAGAGTTCTGTGACATCTTTTAAACGGCAAGGCGACTTGTTAATATAATATTCGCTGTCTCCACTACGGAAAAGACGCCTGGTAATAGTTATCTCATCGTAATCGAGATTTAGAAACTCCGACGCGCCTGCAAACGATAGCGATACTTCAGCAAAATTAAGCTGCTTACGGTCTTCACTGCCTGAAAAAATGATTTCTTCCATGCGGGTTCCACGTAATGATTTGACACTTTGCTCGCCAAGTGCCCAACGCACGGCATCTACCAGGTTGCTCTTCCCACATCCGTTTGGACCGATTATCGCAGTAATACCAGGGCTTAGATTCAGCTCTGCTTTTTCAGCAAAAGATTTAAAGCCAAATAATTCCATTTTTTTCAGATACAATAGTGCTGACTCCCCACCCTAAAAAAGATTTGTTTATTCAGAGGGCCAAGCATTTCTCTTGCGTTTTCTGGGTTCTACCGTTAATTTTATCGCTGTACGCTCAGCATCCTCAATTGTTATCTCAACAAAAGAAAACTGGCAAATCAGATCCAGACCATTCGGAGCCACATATCCACGGGCAATAGCAACAGCTTTGACAGCCTGATTGACCGCCCCTGCCCCTACTGCATGCAAATTTACAATTCCCTCGGTCCTGATTACTGATGCTATAGCTCCGGCCAGGGACTTAGGCTTGGAGTTAGCTGATACTTTTAATATATCCGACATTTCGAAATTACAGCTCCTCTATATCGTTATGGCCCTGTGACGATACTTCTATGGGGTTAGAATATTCCAGGCTTCCCTTGCTGCTTCTTGCTCAGCCTCCTTTTTACTGCGTCCTTGTCCTCTCCCTACCGGTTTTGCAGCCAAAAGCGCTTCTGCTTCAAAAGTTTTATTATGGTCAGGTCCGCCTTCATAAATAATGCGATAAGCAGGGGTAGTTGCAAACCGGGCTTGCGAAAACTCCTGGAGCAGTGTCTTAAAATCCCGGGCCAACACCCCTTGCTGCAGTTCCCGCAGGATTGGCTGGTAAAGATCTAAAACATATTTGCGGCACTTTTCCAATCCAAGTTCAAGATAAAGAGCCCCAATTAAAGCTTCCACTGCATCGGCTAGCAGAGAAGGACGACTGGCTCCTCCCCCGGTAATCTCACCCTTACCTAACAAAATACACTGACTAAGATTCAGTTCAAAAGCAAGCCTGGCCAGAGAAGCCTCACAAACCAGTTCTGCACGCAGTTTAGTCAGGTTGCCTTCGGGCAATTCAGGGTAAGCATCGTACAAATAATCGCTAATGATCAACTCCAACACTGCATCTCCTAAAAACTCGAGACGTTCATTGTGAAGGCGATACTGTCCCTTTTCATGAGCATAAGAAGTGTGGGTCAGCGCCTGCTGATACAAACTGATATTGCTAACTTCCCACCCTAGCTTATCCAAAAATTTCTCAATTGTTTCCTGCCTGTGCATATGCATAATCCTCTCGCTACCTCAGGAAAGATGTCGCTTCACCACAAGTGTAGCATTAGTTCCGCCAAATCCAAAAGAGTTTGACATGGCATGTTCAACTTTACTTTCTCTGGCATAATTGGGAACATAGTCCAAATCACACTCGGGATCGCGATTATCGAAATTAATGGTCGGGTGGATTAGCTGGTTCTTCAGAGTCATCAAGGTAGCGATAAGTTCAACTCCGCCCGCTGCGCCGAGAAGATGTCCGGTCATCGATTTTGTCGAGCTGACAGGCACTTTGTAAGCATGGTCTTCAAAGAGCTTTTTAATAGCGTTAGTTTCAATTTTATCATTGATTTGAGTAGAAGTTCCGTGGGCATTAATATAGTCAACCTGTTCCGGTTTGAGATCGGCACTTTTTAACGCCCGCTGCATACTTAAGTATGCGCCGCGCCCGTCAGGGTCAGGAGCAGTCATATGGTAAGCATCCCCGGACATTCCGTAGCCTACTATTTCACCGTAGATATTTGCACCCCTGGCCAGAGCATGATCCAGGGTTTCGAGGATAACAATCCCGGCCCCTTCACCCATCACAAAGCCATCCCGGTCTCTTTCAAAAGGGCGGGACGCCAGTTCTGGCTGATCATTACGGGTAGTAAGTGCTCTTGCTGCTGAAAAGCCGGAAAAAGCCAGGTGACTGATTGCCGCTTCAGCTCCACCGGCTATCATTATTTCAGCATCACCCCGACCGATTATATGCCAGGCATCACCAACAGCATGGCTTGATGTGGCACAAGCTGTAACCACAGAAGAATTTGGCCCGCGCAGCCCCAAGAGCATAGATATATAACCTGCGGCCATATTAGCAATCAAGGCAGGCACTAAAAAGGGGCTTACCCGGCGCGGTCCTTTTTCTGCAAGAACTTTTAGCTGATGTTCAATGGTCTGAATACCACCAATCCCTGAACCGACTAAAACCCCAATTTCTTCCTTGTTTAATTCTAATTGATCCAAGCCGGCATCGTTCCAGGCCTGCAGGCCTGCAGCAACACCAAGCTGAGTATAGCGGTCAACTTTCTTCGCCTCCCGCTTTTCCATGTGCCGGACAGGATCAAAATCCTTTATCTCACCGGCAATTTGGCAGGGATACTGACTGGCGTCAAAGCTTTCAACAGCAGTAATCCCGCTTTTCCCGGCGGTTAAATTTTCCCAGTATTGATCCTTGTCGGAACCTATCGGCGACATTACTCCGACCCCGGTGATTACTACTCTTCGCAATTTCTCACCTCTGAACAAACTATACTTTTGATTCAATATACTTAATTACATCACCAATGCTATTGACGTTTTCAATTTCCTGATCGGAAATTTCCAGGTCAAATTCCTCTTCCAAAGCCATGACCAGCTCTACAACATCAAGGGAATCGGCATCAATATCTTCAAAAGTTGTTTCTGCCGACAGTTTATCAATAGCAACTTCAAGCTGATCAGCAACAATTCCTTTAACCTTAGCTTCAACGCTCACTAAACCACCTCCTTCTAAATCATTTATACTCTATCATTAATTCGACTAAATGTCACATTGACAGATTGCCGTCTACTGCAATAACCTGGCCGGTTACGTAATCTGCGGACGAGGCTAAAAACAATACAACCGATGCAACCTCCTCCGGTTTGCCCAACCTGCCGAGCGCTATACGTGAAGTTACCTGCTCTTTAATTTCTTCACTGAGAGTCTCAGTCATTTCAGTTTCAATAAAACCTGGCGCAACCGCATTAACTGTAATATCCCGTGAACCAAGTTCTTTGGCCAAAGTTCGTGTAAATGAAATTACCCCTCCTTTGGCCGCAGCGTAATTTGCCTGACCTGTATTACCATGTATACCGGCAACTGAGGCAATATTTATGATTCTACCCCCGCTTTTCTGTTTCAGCAAAGGCCTTAAAGCAGCCCGGCAGCAATTGTAAACGCCAGTTAAATTAGTATCAATCACATCTTGCCACTCTTCAGCTTTCATCCGGGCCAGCAAATTATCGCGAGTAATCCCTGCATTATTTACCAGTATATCAATTCTCCCGAAATGTTCAATAGTGTTTTGGATCATGGACTCACATTGGTTGTAATCGGTTACATCAGCCTTGATGGTCACAGCTGCTCCACCGATCTCCTCTATTTGCTTTTTAACTTCTTCTGCAGCGGCATCATTACTGCTGTAGTTAATCATTACCGATGCTCCGTTCAGCCCCAGCTCCAAAGCTATAGCACGGCCGATCCCTCTGGAAGAACCGGTGACAACTGCTGTCTTTCCATTTAAATCCAAAGCAACCACCTCTTTAAATTATTGTAAGTAATCATTCAAGACCCGGGAACCTGGATCAATGCTTTCCGATCCGGCTATCACATTTGATTTAGTAACTTCTCAACCTGAGCGGCTTTTTCGATCGGTACTGTTTGCAGTTCCGGGGCAATCCTTTTCATCAATCTGGCGGGCGAATTACCCGGCCCGACCCCAATAAATGAATTAATACCGCTTTCTATTAAATTAAGAATAGACTGCTCCCAGAGGATTGGTTTACTTACCTGTTTAACCAGGTTATTTTTTATTTGTTGGGGATCTTCAATGAATGCGGCTGATACATTAGAGACAATCGGGATTGAAGCTTTCTTAATATCTATTTTATCGAGTTCGTGAGCCATTTTTTCTTCAACCGGTTCCAGTAATGCGCAGTGGAAAGGAGCGCTGACTTTCAATTCTGCAATCTTTTTTGCTCCAGCTTCTCCGGCCAGTTTTTGAGCAAGTTCAACTGCTTCTTTATGGCCGGAAATAACAATCTGCCCCGGGCAATTATAGTTAGCCGGCGCTACCAGGCCCTCAGCCTGAGCTTCTCTGCAAACCTCCTCGACTTTTTCGTGCGCAAGCCCCATGATAGCAGCCATTTTCCCTATACCAAGGGGAACTGCTTCCTGCATATATATTCCTCTTTTTTGAACCAGGGGTAGAGCATCTTCAAAGGACAATGAACCAGCTGTTACCAACGCGCTGTATTCACCAAGGCTTAATCCGGCCAGTCCGGCAGGCTTAAGCCCTTTACTTTCAAGAACACGAAATATGGCAATGCTGACAGCAAGAATAGCCGGCTGGGCAAATTCAGTCTGCTGGAGTTTATCCTCGGGCCCTGAGAATATCGTCTCAAGAAATTCGGAACCTAGCACCGCCGAGGCCTGATCAAATACAGCGCGTGCTTCAGGAAAACTTTCGTAAAAATCATAGCCCATACCGACAAATTGTGCGCCCTGTCCCGGAAACAAGAAAGCTTGTTTAGAAGACATAATAAACTCCTTTCTTACCATCTCATCAGAATTCCGCCCCAGGTCAGGCCGGCACCAAAACCGACCATAGCCACTAAATCGCCTTCTTTTAAACGCCCTGCAATTACCTCTTCATGAAGGGCAATCGGTATTGTGGCCGACGACGTATTCCCAAAACGGTCAATATTTACCGGAAATTTTTCTGATGGCAGTTTAAGATGCTTGCGTACATGATCAATGATTCTCAAATTTGCCTGGTGGAGAATGAAAAGATCCAGATCGGCGGGTTTTAGTCCTTCCGGTTCGATCAACTCATAGATAGTTTCTTCAACAATGCCCACGGCAAATTTAAATATTTCATTACCGTTCATTCTAATATAATGCAGCCTGTTATCCAAACTTGCCTGACTGGCGGGGTGCGCACTGCCGCCACCCGGTATAATCAACAATTCTGCACCGCGCCCATCAGATTTCAGCGAAAAGTTTATAATACCCTTATCTTCACTGCTGCGCTGCAGTAACGCCGCTCCCGCTCCATCGCCAAAGAGGACGCAGGTGCTTCGATCTTCCCAGTCTGTAACCCTGCTCAGCACTTCTGCGCCTACAACCAGCACATTACTGTAAACCCCGCTCCTGATAAACTGATGAGCAACCGTAAGGGCATAAATAAAACCGGTGCATCCTGCTGAGAGATCCATAGCCCCGGCCTTTAATGACTGCAATCTGGCCTGCAGAAGACATGAAGCTGAAGGAGTGGGATAATCCGGTGTGATGGTTGCCACTATAATCATATCGACTTCCGAAGGATCCACCCCGGCCCTTTGCAAAGCTTCCCGGGATGCTCGTTCTGAAAGATCTACACTCGATAACCCTTCTTCCAGTTTACGCCTTTCTCTAATTCCAGTTCTGGAGACGATCCATTGATCGTTAGTTTCAACAATCTTTTCAAGATCCTGATTGGTTATAACCTGATCAGGGACAGCCGCCCCGGTTCCGGCTATTATTGAGTTATAATTACTAATCATCTTGCCCTCCATTGATTTTTCCTTCAAGCGACTCCATGGTATCGCGTAGTTGATTGATTACATTGTTGCTAACAAATGGATAAACCTGTCTATATAAGGCCTGTTCAATTGACCTCGCCTTTGAAGAACCGTGGCATTTTATGCACAGACCGTTAACACCTAAAAGTGGTGCACCGCCATAACCGGAATCATCAATTTTATCACGCAGATTATGAAATACCGGGCGAAGCAAAATCGCGCCAATTTTATATCTTAGTTTTGAATTAATCTCCTGCTTAAAGAAATTCAGGATAGTCCGAGAAAGACCTTCAGCAGTCTTTAAAAATATATTTCCTACAAAACCGTCACAAACTACCACGTCAGCAATATTATAAAAAACCTCTGTCCCTTCTACATTGCCGCAAAACCCTGGCAGGTGATCCTGGAGAAGGTTGTAAGCTTTTCTAACCTGGTTATTTCCCTTGTTAGGCTCCATTCCTACATTGAGTAAGCCTATCCGGGGTTCAGGATAATCCATGACCTGCTGAGCGTAAATACGGCCCATAAATGCATATTGAACCAACTGATCCGGCCGGGCATCCATGTTCGCGCCGACATCAAGGAAAAGAACAGCACTTCCTTTGAAACCGGGCATAGGGGTAAGTAGGGCCGGACGGCTGATTCCGCTCAATCGTCCTAAAAAAAGTAAACCACCGGCCATAAAAGCTCCGGTGTTTCCAGCGCTTAAAACAGCATCGGCTTCATTCTCGCGCACCATTTGTAAAGCCTTGACCATCGAAGATTCTCTTTTCTTACGAATTGACAGGCCCGGATCATCATCACCGGATATGATTTCTTCGGCATTACGAATCTCCACTCGATTCGTTGGATAGTCTAATCCCTGGAGAGAAGAAAGAATTTCATCCTCCCGCCCGCACAGGGTAATCTGTAAATCTTCCAGTTTTTTAAGGGCTGTGATTGCACCGAGGACAATTTCCCCCGGGGCATTGTCACCACCCATAGCATCGATGGAGACTTTTATCAATCAAAACACTTCCTTAAATGATCAGTTAAAAAATCAATTAAAAATAGGGACAGTACGCCCCTTAAAGCTTACGAAAAAAGGCGTACTGTCTGCTTTATACTTAGTTAACTTTAACGGCTTCCCGTTCCTTATAGTGTCCGCAGTTTAAACATACCCGGGGAGTGGGCTTTAATTCACGGCAATGCGGGCAGGGAACCAGGTGGGGTGCAGTAAGCTTATAATGTGCTCTCCTGGAATTCCTTTTAGCCTTGGAAGTCCTTCGCTTTGGAACAGCCACTTTAACGCCTCCTTACTTAGCTTCAGCTGCCTGAACTATATTCCTTGAGCTTTAGCAACCTGACATCAATTAATTCATCATCTGTGCTGCATTGGCAGGATGACTGGTTTAAATCAGCACCACAACCGGCACAAATACCTTTACATTCTTCTTTACAGAGTGGTCGAAATTCCTGAACCAATATTATCTGCTGTCGAATATATTCCTCAAGATAAAGATAATCTCCGTGTACTGTCAACATATTAGCTGTTTGATCAGCCAAATTTTCCTGTGTATAATCTTCAGATGATCCCCTGACCACTGTAAAAACCTCGGTAAATTTACCCTTCAATTGCTGGGTAAAAGCTTCAAGGCACCTTGAACATGGCACGAAAAAAGACGCTTCGAAACTACCACTGATTAAAACTTTATCTTCAGTATAGGTAGCGCTGACCATTAAGTCTAAAGTTCCGCCTTCAGAAAAATCATTATAATATTCATCCAAAGCTTTTTGGAAACTATAGTCTACAGCTTCGCCAAGTTTGGACTTAATTTCAGGCAAATAAATAAACATTTTAAACACCCCGAAAAACTAAAGTTATTATATAGACCTTTAATTTCTTTGTCAACAAGCACAGCCCTGCTTTACAAAATATTAGACTAAACAATTAGAGGTTAAAACCAGAGATACAACACGGCACTAGTTAGTGACTCCGTCAATTTCTTCATCTTCTGCAGTAGCGCTGTCTAAGTTAATCATGATTTGATTTGGCAAACAAACGATGCTTTCATATGAATTTTCGATCCAGCCGGTATGTGAACAGATTGCTTTCGGACATAATCCACCGGGCAGAGGAAGCATTCTGATCCGCCCATCTTCGACTTCAACTTCAGCAGTATGCTGATCTTTTTCTCCAAACTGGAAAGTATAACTCATTGATTCCCCGGGACGAAGCGACAATTCAGCTACCTGTTCATTTTCAACAGTGATTACCGCATATTTTTGCTCTGCAGCACTGGCATTCTGTAGATTAAACCATAATCCGCTTAATCCCAGAAAAAGAATAACGCCGACTACAAGATAATCGGCGATTTGTATTTTTAGTTTTCGCAATTAGCATCACCTACACTCCATGAAAACCAATAATTTCAATTTCACTTAATAACATTATAACATACCGGATTATGGATTGTCTTGATCCTTTTGAGAAGGGACAATCAGCGCGTCGGCAGCGATTAAACCATTGCCCTCTTCATAAATAATCAACGGGTTAATATCAATTTCATCAATTGAGCCTTCCAGTTCAAAGCACAGCCTTGACATTTTCATTAATGCTGCAACCAGCGCATCGACATCCTTGGGCACACCACCCCTAAATCCATAGAGCAGCGATTTGCTTTTCAGTTCATTAATCATGGAGCGGGCATCTTCTTCCCGCAAAGGAACAGCTCTTGTGGCCAGATCTTTAAATACTTCAACAAAAACACCACCCAGCCCCAGGGTAATGGTCGCTCCAAAAATCGGGTCATCCTTCACCCCGACAATTACTTCAAGTCCCGGTTTTAACATTTCCTGAACAAGAACACCTTCTAAACGAACATCTAAATTATTTTTAACAGCACGTTTAACTAATTCATGGAAAGTTTCTTCGACCCCGGCCTGATCGGAAATATTCAGGGCCACCCCACCAATATCTGTTTTATGGAGCAGATCAGGTGACATAATTTTCAATACTACCGGATAACCGATTTCTTCGGCTGCCTGAACAGCTTCGGCGGCAGTAGTGACCAGTTTTTCCCTGGTCACTGGAATACCATAAGCATCAAGGACCAGTTTAGAACGCCACTCTGTCATTGCATTACACTTCCCGAAAGGTTTTTCATAGAGCAAAGAAAGAGCTTTTTCCCGCTCCCGGCCAGGAGTATAAACCGGCAATTCCTGTGATTCTTTGCTTTTTTGCATCCACTCCGCCAAAGAACTAATCGCCCATAGTCCACTTGGTATATGCTCTATGACCGGTACACCGGCCTGTAAAAGCCTGTCTTTAGCTTCTTGCGCATATTCCTGACCGGTAGGCCAGGTAAATACAACCAGCGGCTTTTCAGTCTCATTATAAGCTTTAATGATTTTTTCGGTTGCCTCCGGATCCGGCATTTCAAGGTTATAGAAAAAACCGCCGACATCAATCTTCGGATCCTGCATTACAAGACGCAGGGCACGCTCGAATAGTTCCGTGTCAGTAAAAAGCTGGGCAGTTAAATCCACCGGATTTCCCACTGCACCAAAGGCCGGGAAAAATTTCCTCAAATTCAACTGAGTCTGCTCAGTGAGAGTAACTACCTCCAGGCCATATTGCGGACACTTGTCGGCTACGACAACTCCTCCGCCTCCGGATATAGTGATCACAGCCATTTTTTTACCACCCGGATAACGGCCGGTGGCATAGAGAGCTATTAAGGCATTCATCTGCTCAACATCATCAGCCCGCGGCACACCATATTGCTTAAAAAGGCCTTCGTATACCCGATCCTCCCCAACCATAGCCCCAGTATGTGAAGCTGCTGCTGCAGCTCCACTGCTTGTGCGCCCGACTTTAAGCATTGTGATCATTTTTTTATTTTCAAGTGCATAGCGGCAGGCCTCTCTAAAAAGTTTGCCATCCCCCTGCAAACCTTCAAGATAACCAGCTACAATTGATACTTCATCCCGCTTTACAAGGTGGTTTAAAACCTCAGCAAACGATAGATCCGCTTCATTTCCGGTGCTTACAAAATAGTTAAAACCAATAGAAAGCTGAATGACCATCTGGTAGATTATTCCACCCAATCCACCACTTTGAGTGATAAAGGATAGTTTATTAGGATAGACCAGATCACTTTGTTTTTGATTGTAAAAAAAACTGGACATATTGCCATTATAATAATTTAAAATACCCAGGCAGTTTGGGCCGAGAATCCGCATTCCGCTTTCTTCAGACACTTCACGCATTTCTTCCTGAATTGCTCGGCCTTCTTCTCCAGTTTCTGCAAAACCGGAGGTAAAAATTATCACTGCCTTAACCTGCTTTTCAGCGCATTCTCTGAGAACTTCCATCACCTGGGCCGCAGCCACACCAATAATGGCAAGGTCGATTGGCGCTTCTACATTTAGTATTGAAGGATAACATTTCAACCCACCCACATTGTCATATTTGGGATTAACCGGATATAAATCACCCTCGTAACTGAACATACTAAACAGATATAATGGAATACCATTTGGTTTTAAAGGATTTTGGCTGGCTCCGATCACAGCAATGGATTGTGGGTATAAAAAAGTCTCCAAATCATTTTGTCTTTCCAGCTTTTTCTCCAGCAGCTGCTCTTTGTTCAACTTGAAAGCCTCCTTAGACTAACGATGCTGCGTCAATTTACTTTTATAGCTTAACATTTAACACAGGCAACTACTTATATTGTACATGATCAGCACCGTAAAGGATATACTTTTTTTGCATTTCTTCTATAAAATAATATTCGCTTTTAATAAGTTTATGGTATGATAATATAAAGAATAATTTAGACTCGTTTCAATGAGAACTCTTTGGAGGTGGAACAGTGGATTCGAACGACTTTATCAGTGCAGAACAACAAGATTTGCTAAAAGAATTAGCTAACATCGGTATCGGCAATGCGATTACCGCTCTTTCTTCAATGCTTAGTGAACAAAAAATTGATATGGCAGTTCCGATTGTAAAAGTTGCCCCTCTGCAGGATGTTCCAGAGTCATTCGGTGATCCGGAAAGCCTGGTTGCCGCAACTTTTTGTGAAGCAGATTGTCCTGATATTGGTCTAGTCCTGGTATTTGTTCTTCCTATCGAAGCCGCACAGAATCTGATAGCAAAAATCATGCCGAATCACTCCTCAGAGAGCGACCAGTCCTATGAACCAATCGATGAAATGGAACAATCACTTTTAATGGAACTGGGCAATATAATTACCGGTTCTTATTTAAGCGCTCTTTCCTTTATGACCGGCCTCACATTTCAAGCTTTACCGCCCAAGTTAGGTATTGATATGGCAGCTGCTATTCTTGGAACAGTGATCGCTGAAACAAAAACCGTAGACGATCAGCTAATTCTACTAAAAGCTGAACTTAGCGTTGAAAATGACGGAATCGAAGGCAGTATATTAATCCTTCCGGACAGCGGTTCTCTGACAGCATTATTTGAACATTTAGGAACCGGTTGACAAGTTAGGATACAATATATATGTATACATAGAAAAATCATCATGCCTGATTATAAACATTGGTTCAATTATGTTATAATTAAAGCAGGTGATTTTCTTTAATTATAGGAGGTTAGCACATCGGTGGTAGAGAAAAAAATACCGTTTGATCAACAAACAAATAAAAAAATTAACAATAAAAAGAAAGAGCCCGGCAGAATGTGGCGGGTAATAAAGATTCTTTTCCTTGTTTCATTTTTGCTGGTTCTTCTAGCTGGAGGGGTCGGAGGCTATGTTATCTACAGCTTTATCGAAGAGACTCCTGCTCTTGATCCTGCTCGCCTTGAAACAGTAGAAACATCATACCTGTATGACAGCAGTGGCGAAAAAGTGACAGAACTACATGATGAACAACACCGCACAGCGGTAGAATTAAATGATGTGCCCGGTCATGTTAAAGAAGCTTTTATAGCCATTGAAGACGAACGTTTTTACGATCATTTTGGTTTTGATATTACCGGCAGTTTACGGGCAGCCTACACTAATTTTCGGGCCGGATCGATTGTCCAGGGAGCAAGCACCATCTCTCAACAGTTAGCCCAAAACGCCTTCTTGACTACAGAAACAACCTACGAACGCAAAGTCCAGGAAATCTGGTTGGCCATACAGTTAGAACGCCTCTACAGCAAAGAAGAAATCCTGGAAATGTATTTAAATCGCGTTTACTTTGGTAATGGTGCTTATGGAGTTGAAGCTGCCTCCCAAACCTATTTTGATAAAAGTGTCGACGAACTGAACTTACCAGAAGCAGCAATGTTGGCCGGAGCGGTCCGTTCGCCTAACTACTACAACCCGGTCAACAACAAGGAAGCAGCAGAATCTCGTAAAGACACCGTGCTTTCGAATATGAGAAGAGTAGAATTTATTAATGAAACAGAATACCGTGAGGCGCTCGAACAGGAACTTAATTACGCAGAAGCCCGCGGACCTGAATATCCATACCCTTATTTTGTGGATTATGTAATACACAGTGAATTGCTTAATATCCTAAGCAATATTTCATCAATCGGTTCCCGTGAAGAAGCTTACCGGGCCATCTATACCGGCGGTTTGCAGATTCATACAACCCTTGAACCTTCCATGCAGAGTCATGTCGAAGATGTTTTGAGCCAGGAAGAGCTTTATCCGGCCACATTTAAGGTAGATATGACGAAGGCCCGCGAAGCGATCAGAGAGCTTCCCTCCGAGGGCACCCTGACTCAAGCTCAGCTGGAAGAGTTGGTGGATGAAGAAAAAGGGATTGCCCAACCCCAGTCCGCAATAGTGCTTGCGGACCCAGGCAGTGGTAGGATTCAGGCTTTGGGCGGTGGACGGGAGTATATCAAAGATGCAGATGAAGTGCTGCGCTTTTCCACCCTTCGCCAGCCCGGTTCTGCCATTAAACCGATTACGACTTATGGCCCGGCTTTCGAAGAAGGTACCCTGGGCGGAGCCGGTTCAACATTGGATGATTCCCCATTTAAACTAACCGATCCGGACTGGTTCCCTGAAAACTTTGACCGAGAATTCAGAGGCATGATCCCGGTCAGGGAAGCCCTGGTCAAATCATATAACATCCCGGCTATTCGCGCTTTCGAGGATCTTGGTCCACAGACCGGTGCCGAATATGCTCAAAAAATGGGAGTCACCACCCTGCACCCTGACGAATTAAATAATCTCAGCCTCACCCTGGGTGGTTTTTACAGTGGAACCAGCGCTATCCATATGGCCCAGGCTTATAGTGTTTTTGCCAACGATGGCCTGAAAATTGAACTGCATACTGTAGAAAAAGTAGTAGACCGCCACGGCGACACCCTTTATGAAAAGAATGTCTCCCCGGAACAGGTCTTAGGACCACAATCTACCTTTATGGTCAACAATATCCTGCAGGACTTTGTAACCGATTACCTGGGCAGCGCTTTGCAAATAGACCGCCCGGTAGCTGCTAAAACAGGAACTACTGACAACTGGAAAGACGTATACCTGGCAGCATATACCCCAAACACAGTAGCCACTTTCTGGATGGGTTACGATGAACCTAAAATGGGCAAGATCGAACAGGGTTGGCGCTATTCTACTGTCTTTCTGCGTGAAGTATTTCTGAAAGAATTTGAAAATCTGGATATTGAAGAATTTGAGAGACCGGACGGCATTGTTGAATTAACCGTTTGCCAAAGATCCGGCAAACTAGTCACCGAGTATTGTAGAGACGCCGGTGCTGCCAGGAGCGACTATTTTATAGACGGACAGGCGCCCACCGAAAGTTGCGATATGCATGAAGACAGGAGAACTTACAGCCGTCCGTCTTATATCGAAACAGATGATCGCTGGTCGGGAGGACCCGGTAGAATACCTCATGATGCCGAAGAAAACGGCTTGAGAGTTTCAATCTCTGGCCGGGCTGAACAATCCGGTTCTACAACCGCTGAAATAACCGCTTTTGATGCCTACATCTACAGCGATGGTGTAACTTTGCAGTGGGACTACGACGGCCCTGATGATATTGAAAGCTTTGAACTGAACAGGTATAATGCTGCCGGTGATAGCAGCAGAATACTTGACAGCAATGCCCGACAGCATTCCGATGAAAATATTGAGTTAGATGATGAATACACTTATACCCTTGCCGCGCGTTATGTCGATGGTTCAACCTCCGAACCGGCCGAGGTGCGAGTAAATACAGAAACTGATCAAGACGGAGAAATTGTCACCCGTCGAGATGATGCTGCTAATGGTGAGATAGTCATCCCTGATGAGATAGGATCATTTGCAGCCATTGCAGAATCAAGGCTCGAGAGATTGGGTCTCAATATAGGAGATGTACAACAGGCGCATCATGATGAAATAACCATGAACAGGGTTATAGCTATTCGACCTGAACCGGGAACAACAGTGAGCGAAGGCACTACGGTGAACCTTGTAGTCTCCAGGGGACCCGAAAATTAAAGGACATAAAAATATCAAAAACACTATACGTTCTTAGTATAAGGATCATTTACAGGCGGTGAAGATGAGTTACGACTTAAGTTCTACAACAGTAACCCCCTCACCGCCTTCACTTGCTTCACCACTGCGAAAGCTGCTGACAAGTTTGTGCTCTTTTAAATAATCCCGCAGACCTTTCTTTAATTTACCGGTGCCCTTTCCATGAATTAGATCAACCTGGTTCAATCCGGCCCAAAGCGCATTGTCAAGAAGCTTATCCACCAGGGGCATTGCTTCTTCCAGGTTTAAGCCGCGCAAATCAAGTGAACCACTGAACGAGGGCATATTTTGGATGCTATAACTACTGCTTCCCTTTTCACTGCGGCTGCTTTTCTCCTGATCCTGACCTTCAACTTTGCTTAACTCATGAACAGGCAGATTTACCTTGATAGAACCTGCCTGAACCTGCACTTCATCATTCGAAAAAGAGATAACTTCCCCTTTTTGTTTTAAACTGCGAATATATACGGTCTGGCCAATTGACAGTTCCTCTTGATCCAGGCTTTCCGCTTCAAATTCTTCTTCCGACTCATTTTCCCGGCGCAGTTCATTTAATTGAGTGCGAACTTGCTCCGCCCTGGCGACCGGTTGTTCAGCACCTTCGCTTTTTATTGAACGCAGTTCTTTGATCAGCTCGTCAGTAGTATTTTTTGCCCTTCTGACAATTTGCCGTGCTTCTTCGCGGGCCTCTTTTAAAATATCTTCCTTTCTGGCCCGCAGCAAATTACGTTCTTCTAGCAGTTCAGTCATCAACAATTCGGCCTTGTGCTTTTCCAATTCGGCTTGTCTGCTATCTCTGGAAAAACGCTGTTGATCTTCGACCAGGCTGGCAATAATTGATTCAACCTGATCGTGAGAGCGGTGCATAAAACTTTTTGCCTTATCCAGAACATGCTCAGAGAGCCCTAACTGACCGGCAATATGAAATGCATTGCTCTGGCCGGGAACCCCCTGTAAAAGACGATATGTTGGAGCAAGCGTATCCAAATCAAACTCCATCGCTGCATTCTGCATCTTTTCCTGCATCTGGGCAAATAACTTCAACTCATTAATATGGGTTGTCGCTA
>PWEB01000098.1 GCA_003553305.1 Syntrophomonadaceae bacterium | reverse complement strand
TCGCGAAAGCGACATTATCGTATACCGATCGCTCCTCCATTAGCCTAAAATCCTGGAAGACCATCCCTATATTCCGCCGCAGGTAAGGCAAGCGGTGCCGGGGCAGGCGGGCTACATCACGGCCAAATACTTTCAGGGTCCCTTCGTTCGGTTTTACTTCACGTATGATTAACCGAAGTAATGTAGATTTACCCGCTCCACTGGATCCGACAAAAAAAACAAACTCTGCGCGCCCTATAGAAAACGATATGTTTTCAAGGGCATTATGTTTACCTTTTTCATATTTCATACACATATTTTTTGCTTCAACCATTGGCTAACCTTCCTCTGAACACTTAACATAATATCATTATGCAACAGTTTATGAATTCGACAATTTTTCAATTTATCCTGCACTATTATTAAATTTTGCTTGCTTTATTTGTAAAAATATTAAAACCGGGTAATTTTGTTGCATTTTTTTAAACCCTCCTCCGTGAACTTCTGTTGCATTGCCGATAATCACAAATGCAGAAGGATCCACCTCATAGATAATATTTTTCAGGGTAGCAGTTTGCTGGCGGGTTACCACGCAAAGTAAAACTTCGCGCCCCTCACCGGTGTATCCACCATGGCCTTCAATCCGGGTTACTCCCCGTCCGAGTTCGCTAATCAGCCTGTCATTGATCGCTGCTCCGCAGCAGGTAACAATAATAGCTTGCTTGGCCAGTCCGATCCCTTCCAGGATCGCATCGACCACCTTAATGCTGACAAAAAGGGCAAGGGCGGAATACATGGCCGCTTCACTGCTGAAAATAAAGACAGCCAGGGCTAAAACAGTGAGATCGCCAAAAAACAAGGCCTGCCCGGGACTGATTCCGGAAGTCTTGGCCAAAATTAAAGAAAGCAGGGAGGTTCCGCCGGTTGAACTGCGAAACCGAAAAACCAGACCGATGCCGATACCCATGACAACCCCGCCATAAACAGCAGCCAGCAGCAAATCATCAGTGGCCTGCGGCAATAAAGGTGCACTGATATCAACCGCAAGTGAAAAAAGAAAAGTCCCCACCAAACTTTGAACCACTATACGAGACCCTAAAATTAAGTAGCCGGCCACAAAGAGTGGGATATTAAGAAGTATAATGGTTATCCCAACCGGGGCACCGATTAAATGAAATAAAAAAACACTGAGCCCGCTTATTCCGCCGGGAACGAGCATGTTCGGAACCATAAACATGTTCATGCCTGCCGCTAAAACTATAACCCCCACTATGATTCCCAACAAATCAACTACATAAAATTTTACATCGCTTATGTTAATCTGCGGCTTCCTTATTTTCATGCAATCTCCTATTTCTTAAGCGGGATCTTACCACATGCCTTCCAGTGCAAGTAGGCGTCCATAAAGGGATCGAGCATCCCGTCCATCACAGCTTCCACCTGCCCAACTTCTATTCCGGTCCGATGATCCTTAACCAGGGTAAAAGGATGAAAAGTATAGGTGCGAATCTGGCTTCCCCAGGCAATTTCTCTTTGCTGGCCTCTTTCAGCATCTATCTCTTCTGCCTGTTCCTGGCGGGTTATTTCAGCAAGCTTTGCCTTTAATACATGCATGGCCTGCTGGCGGTTACTGTGCTGTGAACGGTCATTCTGACAGGTAACCACCGTATTGCTGGGAAGGTGGGTTATGCGCACTGCGGAATCAGTTTTATTGACGTGCTGACCCCCTGCTCCACTGGCCCGAAATGTATCAATCTTTAGATCATCTGTATTAATCTCGTAATCTTCCTCTACAACCTCAGGGATCACATCTACAGAAGCAAATGAGGTGTGCCGGCGTTTTGCAGTATCATAAGGAGATATTCGAATTAAGCGGTGCACCCCTTTTTCTGCCTGTAAATATCCATAAGCGGCATGCCCGCGGACAATAAAAGTCGCACTTTTTATGCCGGCTTCATCATCACTCAGCAAATCAACAAGTTCGACCTGGTAATCATTTTGCTCACACCAGCGGTTGTACATTCGTAACAACATTTCAGCCCAGTCCTGGGATTCTAATCCACCGGCTCCGGGATGTATAGCTAATATTGCATCGTTAAAATCATAGCTGCCGCTCAATAAAGTTTCCAGTTCCATCTTATCAAGACGCTTCTTTATACTTTCCAAAATTGGGCCAGCTTCACGAACTGCTTCCTGTTCATCAAGCTCATCTTCAACGGCCAACTCCAGGTAAACTTCGGTTTCTTCGATCATTTTTTCCAGTTCCTGCAGAGGACGAAGTTGTTCTCGTAACTTACCTTGTTTTTTCAAATATTCCTGAGCCCGGTTCTTGTCTTCCCACAACCCCGGTTCATTTGCCTTAGCTTCTGTCTCCTGCAGTTCTTTCAGTTTCTTACCATATTCAAAGTGAACCCCTCATTTCATCAAACCTTTTCTTTTGGAGGCTCAGTTCTGCCTGACACTCTTTCAACATTTAATCACCAGCTTCCATCACTAATTCGCTCCACAGCATTTCTTGTATTTCTTCCCACTGCCACAGGAACAGGGTTCGTTACGGCCTGGTTTTTCATCAACGGAAACCGGTTCGGGCTTGCTCTTCTGGCCCGAAACAGCTTTGCCCTGGGCATGTCCTGAAGAAGCGGTGCCACCACCGACAGCAGCCATCCGCTGCCTCTGACCTCTCACATCACTGGCTACTGCTTCCCTTTGCGGGGCCGCAGATACCTGCACATGGTATACACTCCGCACCACATCATTTTCGACCTGCTGGATCATATCCTCAAACATCCCGGCGCTTTGCCGCCTGTATTCGACAAGGGGATTTCTTTGTCCGTAAGCCTGGGTGTGGATATCCCGGCGCAACTCCTGCATCTCGTTCAAGAAGGTCGTCCAATGCCGGTCTACAGTCCGCAAAAGAACTACTCGTTCGACTTCACGCATCACTTCAGGGGTCAACGCCGCTTCACGGGTTTCATAAAAATCGTAAGCTTCGTCGCGAAGCAATTTTTTAATATCACTTGCTTCCTGATCGATCAGATCGTTTAACGAAATATTGCCTTTGCGGACAAAGATGTTTTCAGCTCGCTCAAGAAGCGATCGGGCATTTTCATCATCCAGAAATCCTTTTTCAAGAGTATACTCCTGGACCAGACGCTCGATGATCCCTTCGATCATTTCCATGATCGGCTGCTTCATATTTTCGCCTTCCAGGACCCGGCGTCTCTGACCATAAATAACTTTACGTTGCTCATTCATCACATCATCATAGTCTAGCAGGTTTCGCCTGATTTCAAAGTTGCGGGTTTCTACTTTTCTTTGTGCATTTTCTATCCCCCTGCTGACCAGGGAATGATCAATGGGCACATCCTCTTCAATTCCAAACCGTTCCATCAGATTAGCTATATTTTCACCGCCAAAAAGGCGCATCAGGTCATCTTCAAGGGAAACAAAAAATTGGGAAGAACCGGGATCGCCCTGGCGGCCGGAACGGCCGCGCAATTGATTGTCAATACGGCGGCTTTCATGGCGCTCAGTACCCAGGACGTGCAGGCCGCCTGCAGCTAAAACTTCTTCTCTTTGCTTTTCCGTTTCTTCAACGGCCTGTTCCATCAGTTCATTCTTCCGTTTTTCCCAACGATCTTTAGTTTCTTCGTCGAGCGCTGAATAATCAGCGCCAAACTCATTTAGCAGCTGTTCTTTAACTAAGTACTCAGGGTTTCCTCCAAGGATGATATCTGTTCCCCGGCCAGCCATGTTGGTCGAGATAGTCACCGCTCCTTTGCGTCCGGCCTGGGCAATAATATATGCTTCGCGGTTGTGGTTGACTGCATTGAGGACCTCGTGAGGCACTCCCTCTCTTTTGAGCATTTTACTGAGCATCTCCGATTTTTCAACCGAGATTGTCCCCACCAAAACCGGTTGGTCCCGCTGCTGACAATCTTTGATGGCTTCTACGACAGCATTGAACTTGGCTTCTTCAGTCTTGTAAATCAGATCGGGCCATTCCTCACGGATTAATGGCTTGTTAGTCGGAACTGCCACCACATCCATGCCGTAAATGCTGCGAAATTCATCTTCCTCGGTTAAAGCAGTCCCGGTCATACCGGCAATTTTGTCATACAAACGAAAGTAATTCTGAAAGGTAACCGAGGCTACGGTGCGTGAAGCAGCCTGCACTTCAACCCCCTCTTTGGCTTCAATAGCCTGGTGCAGGCCATCGGAATAACGTCGTCCGGGCATCAGGCGTCCGGTAAATTCATCCACAATGGTTACCTTACCGTCCTGGACTACGTAGTCAACATCTCGTTCAAAAAGAGAGTATCCTTTGATGAGTTGATCGAAATAATGACGGTGCTGTCCGGCAGACTCAGCTTCTTCTGAGTCCCCGGACTCTTCTTCCTCAGGCTGATCATCTTCCCCGGGCATCTCGTCTTCATCAAGAATGTCTTGATCTTCCACTTCAGGCTGAGACTTCCCAAGACGCAGGATCTTGGTCAGCTCCGGGTTAACCCTTTCGAGCTCCAGGTAACCTTTATTTTGGATATCAGCCATGCGGGAAGCTTCATCTATTACATAATAAAGCTCTTCATCAAGATGGTTGAGCCTTTTTTCAGTCATCAAACGCTGCTTGGTCCGTTCCACCAGTTTTTCCATGCCCTGTTCCTTGAGCATTTTCATTAGTTTTTTATTTTTCGGAGAGCCGCGGCGGGCCAGGAGCATTTTTTCTGCCGCTTCATCCTGTGCACCTGCATCAAGGTCTTTGCGGGCATCATTTAGAAGATCATTAATCATCCGGCCCTGTTTACGAATCAGGTGTTCCACTTCGTTCTTCCAGCGCCCATAATCTTCCTGTGAATCAACCCGGCCACTAATAATCAAAGGAGTCCGCGCTTCGTCGATCAGGATGCTGTCCACCTCGTCGACGATGGCATAGTGATGTCCACGCTGCACCATCTGATCTATATAGAGAACCATATTATCGCGCAGAAAATCAAAGCCAAGTTCGTTGTTGGTGGCATAAACCACATCTGCCTGATATTCCTTACGACGCTTCTCTTGTTCAATGCCCTGGATGATCAGACCGACAGAAAGACCCAGCATCTCATAAACCGGCCCCATCCAATTCCGGTCACGCCAGGCCAGGTAGTCATTAACGGTAACAATATGAACTCCCTGACCGGATAATGCATTCAAATAAGCCGGTAGTGTAGCTACCAGGGTTTTACCTTCCCCGGTTTTCATTTCGGCAATGCGCCCCTGATGAAGGACAACTGCCCCGCGGACCTGCTCATCAAAAGGCCTCATCCCTGTTTTTCGATGCGCAGCCTCCCGGACCAGGGCAAAAGCTTCCGCCATAATATCATCTTCAACTTCCCCCTTCTGCAGACGTTCTCTAAAAAGCTCGGTCTGCTTTGGAAATTCTTCATCGGGAAGGGAGGAAGCCCAGGGCTCAAGTTCATTAACCTGGTCCACATACTTTTGCAAACGGCGAACCTCTTTCTCATTGGGGTCCCCGAATATCTTTTGAAATAATGCAGTCATATCAAAACTCCTTCTCCTGAATACTTCCTGACGCCCCAATTTTACCACAGCTGAGGACTTTCAAACAAGCAAAAGCAGGTCGTAAAGATTTAACGGGGCAATCAATTTCCCGGGGCCAGTTCATCAGTAAGCGCCCACAAGCTTCCTGAGATCAGGGAGTGTCCTCCTAAAATAACCGGGATCGGGCATTCCACCGCTAACCTGGTAAATTCTTTAAGCCAGGGGTGTTCAATTTCCTGCCACAGGCCGAGATCTGACAAGAATCTCTGCTGATCATTAAAATCATAGTGATAATGATACATTAAAACCCTACTGTCAATAAAAGCACAGCGAGCAACCCGGGGCAGGTAATTGAAAAAAGCCTCCAGTCCGGCATGATCGATCAGCAGTCCAAGCAGGGAAACGACAGCGCCGGATTCTATCCTTCCCAAAGATTTCATGCCGCGTTCTTCTGAAAAAACACGCAATCTCAGCTTGAGCTGAGCATTAAGACGTTCAATGATCGGCGCCCCTACCCGCCCGATTAAGACAATATCTTCGTACTCCTCCTGAAGCACTGCTTTAGCCTGATCCAGGGGCTCGTAATTAAAGTCCAGGCTCTTTAAAGCTGCCCTTGTATGCGGTCCGGCAAAAGGCCC
>PWEB01000105.1 GCA_003553305.1 Syntrophomonadaceae bacterium | reverse complement strand
TCGTCGGATATGATTTCAGCAATAATATCAGAAGCTCCCTGCAGAGCGGCAGCTCCGTCAGGTAAATCCTGCTCCGGATCAATATATTGCTCCGCTTCTGCAGGCGGGTCAACCTGCCCTTCCATGATGGATAGGGCCAGCGGTTCGAGTCCTTTTTCACGGGCTACAGAAGCCCTGGTGCGCTTTTTAGGCCGGAATGGACGGTAAATATCATCCAGCTCGGTGACAGTGGCTGCTTTTTCCACTTGTTTCTGAATTTCTCCGGTTAGCATTCCCTGGGCTTCAATCAAGCGAAGCACTTCTTCGCGCCTGTGTTCAAGATTGCGATACTGGCTAAGCTTTTCCTGCAGCTGGCGCACTTCTTCATCAGTCAACCCGCCAGTCATTTCCTTACGGTAGCGTGAAATAAAGGGCACAGTGTTGCCTTCATCAAGCAAGCCTGCGGTCTGGGTAACTTTACCCTCCGGGATATTCATTTCTTTACTCAATCGTTTAATAATTTGTTCCTGCATTATTTTTACTCCCTGCTTCATGATAAGTTATAAGTACAAAAAAAGCCGGTTCTCTTGACATCTCTTTACACTATATACCATAATTCATAAATCCTACCAGGTGTTGCGAGAACCGTCCCCTTACGCCTCCCTTACGCCTTGGGTTTGACCAGTGGGATGTCCTTTTGGCACAGGGGGCAATTTTCCGGCTCATATGATTCAATGTTCATTCTAAGGATTGAGCTGCTCGGCACTCCAAAGTCAACCCTGCCGTCTGAGCGATCGATTATGACCGATACTCCGACTACTTCCGCTTCCAGCCGGTGCAGCAAATCTATAACTTTTTGCACTGAACCGCCTGTAGAGACTGCATCCTCGACAACCAGGATTTTTTCCCCCGGCTTCATGCTAAAGCCGCGCCGGAGGGTCATTTTTCCTTCAGATGGCTCGGCATAAATAGTTCTTGCCTCAAGCCAGCGGGCTGTTTCATAGGAAAGTATTACTCCGCCCATGGCGGGTCCAATCCCGGTTGCAATTTCTTGATTCAAGAAAGGTTCTGCGACAAGCCGACAGATTTCTGAGGCATGCCTGGGGTACTGTAGTATTTGTGAACACTGCAAAAAGGTGTCGCTGTGCCGGCCGGAGGTAAGCAAGAAATGACCTCCCATAATTACCCCCGTTTCCTTCATCAATGCAGTTATTTCAGCTGTTTGCTCTCTACTGAGATTTTTTTTAGGTTCCTTCCTCATTGGTCAACTCCCATTTCAGTTAGTATCCTGCGGGCTGCAGAAAGTGGTTCGGCAGCCCTGGTAACCGGTCGGCCAACCACTAGATAATCTCCTCCGGAACGGATTGCTTCAGCCGGTGCGCCTACCCGGAACTGGTCATCTTGCGCATCCCCGGCCGGTCTTATGCCGGGAGTTACCGTGATCAACGGCGGTGAAACCTTTGCTTTAATTTCTGCTATTTCCAGTGGTGAACAGACTACTCCGTCCAAACCGCATTCCGAGACAAGCCCGGCCAGTTGAAGAACTCTTTCTGCGGTGCTGCCGGGGCATCCGGTTTCATGCATCTCCTGATCGCCCATACTGGTCAAAACCGTAACGGCCAGGAGAATTGGCCGCCTGTCCAGGCTTTCTACCGCATCCCTGGCAGCAGTGATCATTTTTCTGCCGCCGGCAGCGTGAAGATTAATCATCGATACGCCAAGCGAGGCTGCCGAGCGAACTGCTGCAGCAACGGTGTTGGGTATATCATGAAATTTAAGATCAAGAAAAATATTATGGCGGGCAGCAAGATCTCCGACCAGGTCCGGTCCACCGGCCATATAGAGTTCGAGTCCAATTTTAAAGCTGACCCCTGTAGGCTTGAGCTGCTCCACCAGATTTCTGGCCTGCCCGGGATCTGAAAAATCCAGGGCTACAATCAGCCGCTCCGGTGAACAATGCACCGGGCACCCTTGATCACGCTCCGACCAATTAGAACTGAAGCGATCCGGATGTTCATTACGCTTTTTCATAGCTTTACTCTTCCCCTTTCGGGTTCTGGGCGATCCTTTCGATACTTTTCAACTCAGGAAGCCGCTGCTGCTGCAGGTAATCTAAAAGACCTTCTTTAATTTCTGCCGGCAAATCCGGATTATAAAAGAGCCCGGTCCCCACGGCAACCGCCCTGGCTCCGGCCATGATAAACTGCAGAGCATCCCGGGCAGAATTAATTCCACCCATCCCGAGCACCGGTATTTTAACCGCCCCTGCCACCTGCCAGACCATCTTCAAGGCAACAGGCATGATAGCCGGCCCTGACAAACCTCCGAAAGTATTGCCCAGCAAAGGTGCTCTTTTCTCTATATCAATTAACATACCCGACAAAGTGTTGATCAGCGAAAGGCCGTCGGCTCCTGCTTCTTCAGCTGCCCTGGCAATAGATGTGATATCGGCAACATTGGGGGACAATTTAATGAGTAGAGGCAGGCCGGTCTGCTTGCGCACAGTGCTGACCACATTGCTGGTTGAGGCGGGATCGGTGCCAAAAGCCATCCCCCCGGCCTTGACATTGGGACATGATATGTTTAATTCCAACCCGTCTATTCCTTCCACCCCATCAAGGCGTGAGGCTACTGCAGCATATTCATCAACGGAGCAGCCAACGACATTAACAATAATTTTGGTTCCACTGCCTCGCAGGCAGGGCAGATCTTCTTTCAGAAAATTTTCCAGGCCCGGGTTCTGCAGACCAACAGCGTTAAGCATCCCACCTGTTGTCTCCGCTAAACGGGGGGGCGGGTTACCCTCCCATGGATCCGGAGAAATCCCTTTTACAATAATCCCACCTAAAAGACTCAGATCAAACAACTCCCGGTATTGATGTCCGTAGCCGAAAGGACCTGAGGCAGCCAAAATAGGGTTAGCCAGATCAATCCCGGCCAAATTAACCCTTAAATCAGGCCTGCCGGCTGATTTTTTATTAAATCCATGGTCATGATTGGTCTTGCTGTTCAAGTCCGCCTGGCAATGCTTTTTATTCATTGAGGATTACCTCCTCTGCGGCGAATACAGGCCCGTCTTTACAAACCCGCTTATATCCACCGGGAGTAGCTACCGCACAACCTACGCATGCTCCTATCCCGCAGGCCATCCTTTCTTCTACAGAAACCCAGGCCTTCACCGCAGCCCGGGCGCTTATGTTCTTCACTGCCTGGAGCATCGGACAGGGGCCGCAGGCAAATACCGCCCCGGCGTTATTGATACAGCGAAGCAGTAAATCAACCGTGGTCCCCTGATCACCCTTGCTTCCATCTTCAGTCGCTTCCAGAATTGTTAAACCGGGCATATCAAGATCGGAGGAGGGGCAAGCCAGCTGAGCAACTGTGGGGGCTCCGTAAATTAAGGTGCGGGGCAGATCAGTTGATGAAGCCAGGAAGACAAGCGGGGCGATACCCATTCCTCCGGCCACCAGGACTGCACCAGAAGGCAGCTCAGGAAAGCCGTTACCGAGCGGTCCGAGCAATTTCAGGGAAGCTCCAGCTTCTGCCGCGGCAATCAGTCTTGTTCCCTGCCCCTTGATTTCAAACAGAATAACGATTTCACCTGTTTTTCGGTTAGCCTTGTAAACACTAAAGGGACGTGGAAGCATGGGCTGATGTTCCGGGGGCATATAAACCTCGACAAATTGACCTGGATAAACTTCCCGGGCTATCAGCGGAGCATGCAGAGTCAGCCGGCAGTATCCGGGGGCGATGATCTGCTTATTGCCAACCAGGCAATTCTCCTGTTTTGGTTTGGCTCCACGTTGCTTATTCAGTCGGGACACCTTCTTCCATCGTAATCTTACCACCAAGTATAGTGTAGACCGGGGCTCCCATTAGGCGGCGACCGGCAAAAGGCGTATTACGCGATTTGGACTGCCAGGAGTCAGGATTGATTATAAAGGTCCGTTCGGGATCAATGATGGTCAGATCAGCCGGACTTCCTGCCTGCAAGGTCCCGCCCGGAAGGTTAAAAATGCGGGCCGGGGCTGAAGATAGTTTTTCAATCAACATTGGCAGGGTGAAATTTTTGACACGGCCGGACTTGACCTCATCGAGCATCAGGGGCAGGGTCGTCTCTAATCCTGCAATGCCAAAAGGCGCAAAATCATATTCCATATCCTTATCATCGGTATGATGGGGAGCATGGTCTGAAGCAATGGCATCGATAGTTCCATCAAGCAGGCCTTCCCACAGGGCTTGTCGATCCTGCTCTGTTCTAAGCGGGGGATTAACTTTTGTACTGGTACTGTAACCAGAATTTTTAACCAGGCGATCAGTAATTAAAAGGTGATGGGGAGTGACTTCGGATGTTACAGGCAACCCTTCCTCCCTTGCCCTGCGCAGCAGTTCCACAGAACCGGCCGTAGAAACGTGGGCAATATGGAGCCTGCCGCCGGTAATTTTTAAAATCATCAAATCCCGGGCCAGCATGGCTTCTTCCGCTGCCGCAGGCATCCCTTTTAAGCCCAGCAGGGAAGATACAGAACCCTCGTGCATCATTCCTCCTGCAGCAAGAGTAGGCTCTTCTTCATGAGCAATCACCGGGGCGCCGATCCCTGAAGAATACTGCAGGGCATTGCGCATCATTGTTCCGTTGGAAACCGGTTTGCCGTCATCTGAAAAAGCAACCGCCCCGGCTTTCTTCATACGGCCCAGTTCAGCCATTTCCTTGCCTTCAAGTCCTTTGGTCAATGCTCCTATCGGGTAAACGCGCGCAGAAGCACCAGCAGCCGCGTCAAGAACATATCGAATCATCGAGGGGTCATCTCCGACCGGGCTGGTGTTAGCCATGGCGGCAACTGCGGTAAAACCACCGGCAGCAGCAGCCCGGGTTCCCGATTTTATATCCTCTTTGTATTCCTGGCCGGGATCGCGCAGGTGAACGTGAATATCGATCAGGCCCGGAGTTACGGCCAGACCATCGGCATCGATAACCTTCGCTCCGGTTGGTGGCTTTATACCTTTTTCCACCTTTTCGATAATGCCGTCTTTTATAAGTAAATCAGCAGTTTCATCAAAGTTTTGGGAAGGATCAATAACCCTTCCTCCGGTAATTAAAATTGGTTTCATTATTCTTTAGTCCCTCCCAGTAAAAGGTAGAGAAGAGCCATCCGGACAGCAACACCTGCAGCCACCTGGTCCATGACAACTGAACGGGGGCCGTCGGCTAATTCCGAGCTTAATTCTATGCCCCGGTTAATCGGCCCGGGGTGCATAATTAACATATCTTCTTTAGTATGGGCCAATCGTTTTGCATTCAACCCGTACAATTCAGCATATTCTCGCATGCTCGGAAAAAGTCCGCCTTCCTGGCGTTCTTTTTGGAGTCGCAGGGCCATGACAACATCGGCATCTTCCACAGCTTCTTCGATATCAGTAAAGTGTTTTACCCCGAAAATATCCAAATCAGGGGGCATCAGGGTAGAAGGACCGGCTACCATAACCTCTGCGCCCATCTTCTGCAATCCCCAGAGATTGGAGCGGGCAACCCGGCTATGGCGAATATCGCCGATAATAACCACTTTCAGTTCTTCCAGCCGCCCTTTATTCTCCCAGATTGTAAACATATCCAGTAAACCCTGGGTGGGATGTTCATGCATGCCGTCCCCTGCGTTAATTACCGAGGCTTCCACGCTACGCGCCAGGTAGTGGGAAGACCCGGAAACAGGGTGGCGCATGATCACACATTCTACACCCATGACTTCCACGTTGCGCACAGTATCTTTTAAGGTCTCTCCCTTGACCAGGCTCGAGGAAGACCCGGCCACACTAACCGCATCGGAACTCATGTATTTTTGAGCCAGTTCAAAACTGGCTTTAGTCCTGGTACTAGGTTCGTAAAATAGATTTAAGACAGAACGCCCCCGCAGGGTAGGCACTTTCTTGATTTTACGCTGCATGATTTCCCGCATAGACCGGGCAGTTTCCAGAATAAGTGTAATCTCTTCTGCAGACATCTCTTCCAAACCCAGGATATCTTTACGTCTTAAAGTCTGCACCTACTAACTACCTCCTCTATTAATTATTTTTCAAATCAATAATTATTCAGGTGCCTTTTCCAGTATGTCCACCTGCTCGGCCTGATCAAGATCCTGGATCCTTACTTCAACTAATTCATTGCGGGATGAAGGAACGTTTTTACCAACATAATCAG
>PWEB01000271.1 GCA_003553305.1 Syntrophomonadaceae bacterium | reverse complement strand
TTCGCGACCTGGACTTCGCTGATGAGATGGTGGAATTTACCCGCAACCAGATCATGACCCAGGCCGGCACCTCGATGCTGGCCCAGGCGAACATGAAACCTGAATCAGTGCTGATGCTGCTGCAGTAAACCTGAAGCAGAAGAGGGGTAGGACAGGAGTGACTTTGTCCTTCCCCTTTATTTATTAAATTTTACAGGAGTTTGGCTTTAGTTTCTTAGGGTCTTGACGATACTTATAGTAAGGGTGGAAATAAGACTGGACCACCCGGGTTTAGAACAAATTGAGGTGATGGCAATGAAACTCGACAACTTAAGTGTTTTCCAGGTCAGCCGGGAGTTTGAGCATAAGAAGCGCCCTGAGATGAAGGAACTGGAAAAGCATGAGTCCAACCGCACCTCCCAGCGTTCGGTGCAGTTTCAGAAGCATCAGAGTTCTGAGCGTTGGATGGTCAGGGTAGTAGACGCCCACAGTAAAGAGGTTATCCGCGAGATACCCGACCAGCAGGCCCTGGACAGGGCAGCGCATATGAGAAATATGCTTGGCAGGATGCATGACGCCAGGTGCTGACTGTCCCTGAGCACATGAGGGTATAGAAGCAGGACTTTAGAGGCAAAGGGTGGTTTGACATGACTATTAGTGCAACTGGACTTATTTCTGGGCTGGATGTAAACAATATTATCGATGAGCTTATGGAAGTGGAGCGCCTTCCTATCCGCCGCAAAGAAGCCCAGATTGAGCGTACTGAGCAGATTAGTGAGCTCTGGCGCGAAGTTAATACGGTGCTTGGCACCTTTCAACAAACGATATCTCCTTTGCAGGCCGAAGAAACCTTTACCGCCCCGATGCCTGAGTCAAGCAATGAAGACGTGCTGACTGCTTCGGTCAGCGGCAACCCCAGTCAGGGCACCCATCACTTTAATGTTGAGCAGCTCGCGAATTTTCACAGCGTGGCAACGCAACCAGTCGGCGCAGGTGATTTAATTGCCAACCCTAACGATTCTCTAGGTCATGAAGGAACTTTTTACCTTGGCATCGGTAATTCCCCGGAAAGTATAGACAGTCTGAGCTTTGATGAGAGCACCAAGGAATGGCTGCACGGCAACCTTGGGACCGGTTTACAGGCTGTGCTTGACGGTGAAGAGGATAGTCACTACTTTTTAAACCCTGCGGAACTTGCTTTTGCCACAGATCAAGAAGGCAATGAATTGCATCCGGATGCAGAGAGTATAAAAGTTTACATGGACTCTTTTACCGATCAAGACGGTGAAGATATCTCCGGGGAATTGCAGGATTATTTCGATGAAAAAGGCTGGGACGTCGATTTGGACGAACTGCTTTTTGAAATAAAGAAAGATGGAGCAGAGTGGGTAGCCGTCGACCAAAATGGTAATGACTTTGCATTGGCAGGCGACCATCCCCTGGGAGGGTTTGGCCTGCGTGGCGAGGTGGTTGACGGTGAAGGCGAAGTTTTGGCCGTGGACAGGTTCGATTTAGACATCCGAAATGAGCTTGATCAAACTGGTCAAATATCTATCGAGGAAGACGATTCCCTGGGAGATATTGTCGATAGAATTAACGCCGCCAGTGCAGAAACCGGTGTAGAAGCTTCGCTGGTTATGTCCGGTGAAGACGATTACCGCCTGGTGCTGCAGAGCACTGAAGAAGGCAGTGCAGGCTTTATCCAGGCTCATGATTTAGGTGATCATACGGTATTAAAAGATCTGAGCCTGTTAGGCGAAGATTCCAGCCGGGCCGGACCGGATTATTTGCATGAAACCCAGGAAGCCCAGGATGCTAAATTTACTTTAAACGGGCTGGAGATGGTCCGCAGTTCAAATACTTTCACTGATGCAGTTTCAGGAGTGGAAATATCTCTGAGTGGTGAGGGCCCATCAACTGTGGAGGTAGCTCCAGCTGTCGATGAGGCGATGGAGGATATAAAGCTTTTTGTGGAATCCTATAACGAGGCAAACGCATTTATCCGCCGCCTGCAAACTGAAGATGACGGGCCCCTGCAGGGCAGCGGGGACCTGATGCGCATGGAAAGGCAAGTGCGCACCTTGATTCACGGCGAGGTTTCTGACGTTCCGGGCAGCAATCACCTGCGAGACTCGCTTGTTTACTCCGGCAGCGGGGAAACAAGTGCCACAGGAACCGGAACCTATGAAGGTTTAAGAAACGAGATCAAGCTTGAGTATAACAAAAACAATAATGTCTGGCGCCATGACGGAAGGAATTTTACCAGTGGCGACGAGATCGAAGGGGTTGCCATCGAGATCGATGAAGACAAAGATAATCCTCCGCAGGGCGGGGATACCTTAATCTTAGAGGTTAGTCCGGCTTCTGAGCCTCTTGAATATAACAGTTTGTCGGCTATTGGAATTATGGCTGAAGATGAAAGGGGCAGACTGGAGATTGATGAGTCTAAACTGAAAGAAGCGCTGTCTGGTGATCCGGAAAGTGTTTTCGGGCTTTTCGGCCGCGAAGCGCCGGTTGATTCTGTCGGCCGCAGCAGGGGGCCTGACGGCCTGGCCCAGCAGTTTAAAAGCAGGCTTAATGAATTTATCGGTCCGAACGGGCTTGTGCAGAGCCGGGAGAATTCCCTGCAGCGGGAGATGACTCAGTTTGCAGAACGCATTGAAATGCTCGAAAGACGGGTGGAAATGCGGGAGAACCGCCTGATCAGGCAGTTCACCTATATGGAGCAGTATATTGCCAGGCTCCAGGACCAGACTGGTTTAATGTCCAGCTTTGAAGCAGGGCAGCAGCAAGAGTAAAAGAAGAGACTTTTAGATTGGAGTGATTAGATAATGACAGCAATGGGAGATCCTTATAGGAGTTATCGTCGAACCCAGGTGGAAACCGCCGACCAGGCCAGTCTCCTGCTCATGCTTTACAGCGGTGCTTTAAAGTTTTTGAAACTGGCGAAGAAAGCTATAGAAGATGATGACATCGAAGAAACCAACCACCAGTTAGGCCGGGCCCAGGATGTATTGTGCGAGCTGATGAGCTCTTTAAATCCCGATCTGCCTGACATCTCGGGCAGCTTGTTTCAGCTTTATGAATACATGCATTATCAGCTTGTTCAGGCCAATATAAATAAAGATGTTGCAATGGTGGAAGAAGTTGAAAAGATGCTTAACTCGCTTTTAGAAGCCTGGCAGGCAGCAGTCAAACAGGAAAAGGCTGCTGCAGCGCCGGAACCCGGTACCGAAAAGACTACTACCGATCAAAAAGGCTAGATTAAGGTGACGGGGCGGAAGCTTACCTGCAGGCAGGCTTCCGCTGATCATTAAAATCAGCGACGGGGTGACCGGATTATTTTCCAGTCACCCCGCTTCAGGAAAAGGAAGTCTCTGCCGGGCAGGACTATTGAACCAAAAAAAGGACTGGCAGGCAGGCAGCGAGAAGTTAACTCTTGTCGGTCAGAGCAAGGAGGTTTCCACTTTGGCCAGAATACTGACAGCTCTAAAATTTGTGGTCACCTGTTTGCCGGCAGTGGCAATCATTGTTTATTTAAGTGAATTTGAATGGTGGGTTACTGTCCCGGCCGCAATTTTTATTATAAGCGGAACATTTTTATTGTGGAGCCTTTTATTGGCAAGGGGAGTCTGCGCTGGTAAGGCGGGCGGTTTCAAGGCGGGCCGGTTCAGTGATGATTTCAAGGATCTTTTAGCCCAGACTTCAGGAACCGGAAATACCATGCTTTTTTCCTCGCGAACCGTGATG
The DNA here is from genome assembly GCA_003553305.1 of Syntrophomonadaceae bacterium. Taxonomy (GTDB): domain Bacteria; phylum Bacillota; class Dethiobacteria; order DTU022; family DTU022; genus B1SED10-74M. Next base: position 2,449 of record PWEB01000271.1, on the reverse strand, counting down.
CGCAGTACGCGGGCTATCCGGGAATCATTAGAAGAGATGACTGCTGCCTTAGAAGGAGTTGCAGAAGGAAATGAACAGGTGGTTAATGCTGTTGAAGAGGTGAACCAGCAGCTGCAAAAAATAGAAGAGCAGGTATCGGCGGCTGTGGAGGCCGGGGAAGAACTTAAGCAGCATGCAGATCAAAGTCAATTGGCTGTTCAGAATGGGCAGAGCGCTTTGGATCAGTCTGAAAATATCATGGCCGACAACGAAGTGGCTATAGCTGAAGCGGGAGATGCCGCTGAAGAGCTGGCCACTTTTTCACGTAATATATTTAAAGTAGTTGACACCATCAAGGGCTTTGCCAAGCAAACCAACCTGCTGGCGTTAAATGCCGGCATTGAGGCCTCAAGGGCCGGAGAGGCGGGGAAAGGTTTTGCCGTGGTTGCTGAAGAAGTTGGCAAGCTCGCTAAAAACTCAGCTCAGGCCGCCGAAGAAATCAGCCAGTTGATTAGTGATGCTGATCTATTGATGAAGGGGATTAAAGTAAAGACCGATCGTTCTAAGGAATCTTTGGATGTGCAAAAAGACCAGACCCGGGAATTGCGCTCATGTTTTGAAGGGATCGTTGACAGCACCAGCGGAACAGTTCAAAAAGTGGTTGCAATCAAAGGGGTCAACGAGGCTCTTTACGAAGCGGTGGTCGGAATAAAGGAGGCTACCGGCAATGTTTTTGAGATTACCCGGCAGTCTGCGGTATCTTCACAGGAGATCAGCGCAAATGCCGATCTGCAGGAGAAAAAAGTCAAAGAGATCAGCGAGGCCGCAGTCAGTCTGACTCGTTTGATTGAAAGCTTTAAGGAAAATGTTGACCAATATAATATTCCCAAGGTTGGTTACATTAACTGGACCAGTGAAATAGCCAGCGCTCACCTGTTCAAGCATTGGTATAAAAGGGACACCGGTCAGGATGTGATCCTGGTTGAAATAGAGGGAGAGGCCCTGAGTGAAATGTATGCTGCCCTTGCCAGCGGTGAGTTTGATTCCACTGTTTCCTGCTGGACCCCGGGCATGCATGATCTGCATGCGGATCAATATCCCGGGCAGCTTGATGTTATGGGCACCAATTTGGCTGGAGCTAAAACCGGCCTGGTGGTTCCTGACTATGTGACAGTTGATGATATTGCCGGCCTAAAAGATAAGGCCGATCAATTCGGCGGGGCTATCTATGCTATTGAAAAAGGGGCTGGGGTAACCAGGCTGGCCGAGCAGGCGAATGAAGATTATAAACTCGGTTTTAACATTGAATATGGTGACAATCAGGGTATCTGTGATGCCCTGGACCAGGCGGTTAATGATAAGCAGTGGGTGGTAGTGACAGGTTGGATTCCTGAATCAATGTTCGACCGGTGGTCTCTTAAGTTCCTCCATGATCCCAAAGAGTCATTTGGTGGAGAAAAACATATTAAAACGATTGCACGCCTGGGGTTAAAGCAGGATCATCCCCAACTTTACCGAGCTTTACAAAAATTCAGGTGGGGCGTTGAAGATGCCAATGCATTTATGGCCTTGATGAATAAAGGGCAAAGTCCGGACCAAACAGCTGAAAAAATGCTTGAAGATATTAAATCCTCCCTGATTTAGCTTCGCAATTTACCCCCTTTTTTTTCAGTATTTCATTAATTTCTCCTCGCTGCTAATTTTTTCGTCTCCCTAAAAAGGATATCTTTGAAAATTGGCGAAGTTTAAGATAATCATGGGTTGAAAAATAGCGCGGGAGGCTGGGTTATAATCGGTAAAAGCGATAAAAACTGCTTTGTTGCAGGGAAAAATCATGTTGAAAATATCGATTCCGAAACTGTTTTTACCGCAGAAAACTGTCCGGAAGTGCTCTGGTCGTACAGCCTCGAAGGCGAGAGCTGGGAATATATCAGTCCTTCTGTGCAAAGGGTAACCGGGTATAGTCCCGGGGAGGCGATGGCCCTTTCGCTCGATCAATTCTTTACGCCTGCTTCTTACCGCTATTTTGCAAATCAGGTTGCTTTACGGCTTGTTCAATTTATGAATGATGAAAGCCACCCTCACGTGCACTCAGATGAAGTTGAAGTGAACTGTAAAGATGGTTCAACTGTGTTTTGTGAAGTGACTTCGAGCTGCATACGCAGTGAAAACGGTCACCTGACCCTGACCGGGGTGACCCGCAGGTTGAAAGATCGGACCCTGGCAGAAGAAGAGCTGCGTGCCTGTATGGAAAAACACCAGGAAATCTTAGGTTCAATTGAAGAAGGTTATTACGAGAGTGATTTGCAGGGCCGCCTTACTTTTTTTAATGAAGCTGCAGCCCGGATCTGTGGATATACTCCGCAGGAATTTGCAGAGATCAGCTATAAGGATCTATCTAAAGATCAGGAGAAGATTGTGCAGAGATTTAAGCAGGTTTACGCTTCCGGTGAGCCTGATAATGGATTTA
>PWEB01000235.1 GCA_003553305.1 Syntrophomonadaceae bacterium | reverse complement strand
TTGGCAGATAAAAAATCTTTTTACATTACCACTCCAATTTATTATCCTAGTAACAGGTTGCATGTTGGAAATTCTTATACTACCGTAGCTGCTGATGCTATGGCCCGTTTTAAACGATTGACCGGATACCGGGTGTGGTTTTTGACCGGGACAGATGAGCATGGCCAAAAAATTCAAAGGCAGGCTGAAGCTGCCGGGAAACCGACTGCTGAATTTGTTGATGAGATTGTAGATTGGATTAAAGAATTGTGGGAAGACCTTGATATTAATTACGATGATTTTATTCGGACCTCTGAACCGAGGCATACTGAAAAAGTAGCCCGGATGTTTACCCGTTTTTATGAACAGGGAGATATTTATAAAGGCAAATATGAAGGTTGGTACTGCACGCCATGTGAAGCTTACTGGACAGAGCGACAAATGGATGAGGGCAATTGTCCTGATTGTGGTCGTAAAGTTGAACTGATCGATGAAGAAGCTTATTTTTTCAAGATGTCTCGTTATGCCCAGGCATTAATTGATCATATCGAAGCAAATCCTGAATTTATTCTTCCACCTTCACGCAAAAATGAAATGATCAATAATTTTCTTAAACCGGGCCTCGAAGATCTGTGTGTTTCGAGAACTTCATTTGACTGGGGTATACCTGTTCCTTTTGACCCTGATCATGTTATTTATGTCTGGCTTGATGCTTTGAGCAACTATATTACCGCCCTTGGTTATGGTGAAGAAGGCAGTTTGCATGAAGTATTCTGGCCTGCTGATGTACAGCTGATTGGCAAAGATATCCTGCGTTTCCATACTATATACTGGCCGATATTCTTAATGGCTCTCGGTGAACCACTGCCGAAAACAGTTTTCGGACACGGCTGGTTGATGCTTGAAGAAGGAAAAATGTCAAAATCTAAAGGCAATGCCATAGATCCCCGTGCTTTAGCAGAACGTTACAGCTCTGATGCTTTACGCTATTTCCTGCTGCGAGAAATTCCTTTTGGCCAGGATGGTATCTTCAGTCTGGAATCTTTTATAACTCGCATTAACAATGACCTGGCTAACGATCTTGGCAACCTGGTCAGCAGAACCCTGACCATGGCTGAACGGTATTTTGACGGAGTGCTACCGGAACCTACTGCCTATGATGAAAGAGCTGATGAAGATTTGCGTTCCACGGCGCTGCAGACTCCGGCTGCTGTCGAATCAGAAATGGAACAAATGAAGATTAGTGATGCCCTGACAGAGATTTGGCTTCTTGTGCGCAGCAGCAACAAATATATTGATGACAATATGCCCTGGAATTTGGCGAAAGATCCGGAGAAGCGGGATCGTCTTGGTACAGTTATTTACAACTTAATCGAAAGTATCCGTTTTGCTGCGGTTATGATCCAGCCATTTATTCCCCGCACTCCAGATAGTATCTGGGAGCAGATCGGTATAAAAGATGATCCTGAACTGCAGAGCTGGGCCAGTTTAGGAAAATGGGGAGCGATGAAACCGGGTACAATCGTTAAAAGAGGCGATGATTTGTTCCCGCGCCTTAACATGCAGGCTGAGATCAGAGAGATGCGTGGTGATCCTCCGGCAGAAGAAACAAATGTGCCTGAAACAGAAGAAGAGCAGGAAGGATTGATCAACCTTGAGCATTTCCAAAAAGTTGACCTGAGGGTAGCAAAAGTGATTTCAGCGGAGAGTGTCCCCAAGTCAGATAAACTATTAAAAATTGAAGTGAATGTAGGAGAGGGGAAAAACCGCCAGGTAGTGGCAGGCATTGCCAAGCATTATAAACCGGAAGAGCTTGCCGGCCAGTCAGTGCTTTTTGTTGCTAACCTGAAACCGGTCAAACTGCGTGGTGTCCTTTCACAGGGCATGATATTAGCAGCAACGGATCAAGATGGCAAACTCGCTCTTACCACGGTTGATCAGGATATGCCCCCGGGAAGCAGGGTCAGCTAATTTGAGGTCATTAATTGATACACACGTCCATCTTGATTTCCCTCAGTTTAAAAAGGATTTGGATCAAGTCCTTGATCGAGCCAAACAGGCCGGAGTAGTCGCAGTGCTCAATGCCGGTGCGGACGAGCAAAGTTCACGCCGAGCTGTTGAGCTTAGTAATCTTTATCCCCAGGTAGGGGCATCTGTTGGTGTCCACCCGCACAGCGCTGCTAAAATAACTGCAAAATGGCTGGAAAATCTCGAAACCCTGGCTCGGTCAGAAACTGTGTTGGCTATAGGTGAAATAGGTCTTGATTTTTATCGTACCCTGTCACCCAGGGAAAGTCAGGAAGAAGTTTTCCGGAAGCAGCTCTCGCTGGCTTGCAGTGTGCAAAAACCGATCATAATCCACAGCCGGGAGGCTCACGCTGAAACCCTGCAAATTCTTAAAGAAGAAGAGCTGCCTTATCCGGTTGGTGTAATGCATTGTTTCTCCGGGGATCGCAGTTTGGCCGAAGCTTTTCTTGATCTCGGGTTTTACATTTCCCTGGCTGGACCGGTTACCTATCCGCGATCGCATGATTTGCGTGATTTGCTTAATTATATACCTGCCAACCGTCTACTCCTGGAAACAGATTCACCCTATCTTCCACCCCAGGCATACCGCAGTAAGCGCAATGAACCAGCTTATGTGAGGCTGGTTTATGAAAGGGTAGCCCTGGCCCTGGGACAGGATCAGGAGCAGCTCGCTGAACAAATTTATGTCAATGCAGTTCGTTTATTTTCTGACACCCTGGTTGATCGGGTGTAATGAGTTTATTAAAAAAGCAGCGCTACCGGGTGAACCGGATAACGCTGCTTTTTTGATTTGGTTTCAAATAGAGCTTATAGTTTTATGGCTAGCAGTTTTAGCTAAGCAGGTTTTGTAGTTTCATAGCCAGGGACATATCACCTTTGACTTTCAGTTTGCCGGCCATAAATGCTGAAGTAGCGTTCAGTTTCCCATCGAGCATATCATTGAAATCATCAGCTGCCATAGTTATAGTAATATTCGGACTGTCATGCTCTGATTCAACGACGGTTGGTTTTCCATCATCAACAGGAACGTGGAAAACACCGCCATTATCTCCGGACAATTCAAACTGGTATACTGCGCTTACCCCTTTCATTTTTGAAGGATCTGCTTCCTCAATCTTCTGGTTAAGGTTACCTAATATTTCTTTAAAGTCTGCCATTTAAAAATAAGCCTCCTTAAAATAAATTCATAGTTTAAAATAGTTCAGGGTCTTACTTATCTGGTAAGTGCGCTCCCCCCTTTCTTAAAATTAAATGCTTAAACAGTTGAATTATTACTCTTGTAAAATATATTATAATGCATAATCTTCATTTTGTCATTATATTTCTGTGAATATTCGGCCAGTCACTTGTTGACTTAAGTAAAGAATCGGGGATACAATACCTTTAATTATTAAATTACATTAGGGGTATGTTAGCGTGGCTGAACTTCCGGATATTACTTCACCGCGAGAAATCATGAAACTTTTCCGGCATTATGGACTGCAACCTCTTCGGCACCTCGGGCAAAACTTTTTGATCGATGCTAATGTTGTTCGTAAAATAGTGGCAGCAGCGGAGGTCGGGCCCGGTGATAGCGTAATTGAGGTTGGTCCCGGGGCCGGTGCCCTGACAGTAACCATTGCTCGGTCAGGTGCCAACCTGGTGGTGTTGGAAATTGACCGGGGCCTGGTCAGGCTGTTAGGCGATTTGCTGCAGCCGTGGCCAACGGTAAGAATTCTCGAGCAGGATGTACTGAAGAGCGACTGGAAGGAATTAATCACCACTTTTAAGCATGGCGCACCCATTAAGCTTGTTTCAAACCTGCCTTACAATATTTCCGGGCCTTTTATGTACAATCTTTTTGAAGAAGGATTTCCCTTTAATGGAGCAGTTTTAATGTTTCAAAAGGAAGTAGCTCATCGCTTAGTGGCCACTCCCGGGGATAGTGATTATGGCGCGCTTTCAGTGATTAGCCGCTATTATACTGAAGGTAAGATTTTGTTTGCTGTTTCAAAAAATGTATTTTGGCCCCGTCCCAAAGTAGGTTCAGCAGTTTTAAAATTACAGCCACGATTCCGGATCCTCAACACTGAAGAAGAACCATTGTTCTGGAAGTTGGTCCAGGGTGTTTTTCAACAACGCCGCAAAACAATCCAGAACAGTATGCTTAGGGTATTTGCCCTGCCCCGCCCACTATTAAACGGGCTGCTGGATGAAGCATCAATTGATCCTTCTTCAAGGCCCGAAGAGCTCTCTGTAGAGCAATTTGCAAAGCTAACCCGGATCACTTATAATAACTTTAATAAATTAAGCTGAAAGGTCGCAAGATCGATGTTTTTTACAAGCCCATCAAAAGGTCAAATATCTTTCCAGGAGTTATTTGAAGATCTGGTTCGGTATACTAATGAGTATCCAGACGATTCATACAAGCTGATTATTGGAACCGATTCTCACTCCTTTCTAAATGACTGTGTAATATTTGTTACCGCGGTAGTAGTTCACCGGGTTGGTAAAGGTGGGCGTTTTTTCTATCATAAACAAAAAACCCGGTATATGGATAGCCTGCGCCAGAAAATTTATTATGAAACTTTTCTGAGCCTGGAAGTAGCAACCAGACTTACAGAAAATATAGCTCAAAATGGAGATATCCGTTTAAACGTGGAAATCCATCTTGATGTTGGTGAGAAAGGGGAGACCAGGGATATTATAAAAGAGGTAGTCGGGATGGTTATTGGCAGCGGCTACCAGGCTTTTATCAAACCTGATTCTTTCGGGGCAGCTACTGTGGCTGATCGTTTTACCAGGTGAATAGCATTCTGGCAAACTCAATTAATGCCCTTTAGTGGCAGATTAGCAGGACATGTTCTGTTTGTTTGCATTTTTAACCCGATTAATGCTTTTTTGCTTGGCTATTCTTGCATAATTACTTGTATTGTGTTAAAATTAATTTAATCAAAAATATAAGGTGGTTTTAAATGGTGGCTAGGGACGTCCTATTTGAAATCCGCAAAAAGTTGGAAGCGCACCTTGGTGAAAACATAAAACTAAAAGCTAATCGTGGCAGACGAAAGACCTATGAGAAAGAAGGTGTATTAGAGAGTTTGTACCCTTCTATTTTTATAGTCAGAGTAAATGAAAACAACTATTTTCAAAGACTTTCATTTAGTTATACTGATGTTTTAACAGAAACCGTGGAGCTTAGTTTTGACGAAGGTACAATGCGCCGCTCGGTAGGCTAGAGAAGCCATAAAGGCAGGGTAGCTACAGTATCGCCTTTGCCTTTGGATAACAGGTAGAATAATGAACTTTAAACCGGATGATTTCAATTCCGGTTTTTCTTTTTCAAAGCTGAAACGAAGTAAAGTCCACACAAAAAACAAGAGGTTATTAGAAAACAGGTAAAACAAGCAGGATTACTCTACTTTTTGTAGAATATCGCAACCAGAAATTAATATGTGATTCTTAGGAGGGTTGAGGATGAAGGCTTTGCTGGTAGTGGATATGTTAGTTGATTTTATTGATCCTAAGGGGGCCTTATATATTGGTCAGGTAGCGGAAAATGTGGTTAGCGAAGTTAAATCGAGACTGGAAATTCATCGTTCTGAAAGCAATCCGGTATTTTTTATTTGCGATCGCCATCTTGAAGATGACCGGGAATTTGAATTGTTTCCTCCACACAGTATTCAGGGAACCGGTGGTGATGCCATTGTTTCTGAACTGGCTCCTCGGCCTAACGAAAGGGTTATTGATAAAAGAAGGTTCAGCGCTTTTTTTGGCACGGATCTTGATTTAAGTTTACGGGATAAGGAAATCGAAGAAATCGAGCTGGTCGGTGTAGTGACCAACATTTGTGTTCTTTACACCGCGGCAGATGCCCGGGCGCTTGGTTACCGGGTTTCTGTTCCTGAAAAAGCTGTCGCCAGTTTTGATGAAGAAGCACATCATTTTGCGTTGCAGGAAATGAAAAAGACTCTTGGGGTGAATATGATCTAAAAGATCCGGAGGTTCTAAATGAAGCCAAAAGAATTTATAACATTAGATAAGATACCTTTAACAGAGGGGGATGCTGATAATAGATTTTTTTCAGCTACGGCTTCTGAAATTGAGCAGGGTTTGACCAGTGATATTTATTTTGTACGAAGCAGAGACTTGCTAAGCTCGATGGGTTTAGCTGATACAGTAGTCACAGCAGAAATATTCTCTTCGGGTGATGGTATTATCACCGGTGTAAATGAGGTTCTTCATCTCTTGCGAGGTAGAGGGCTGGAAATATGGGCCCTGCCTGAAGGCGAATTGATGAGCACTAAAGAAGCTGTTATGCGCATCAGGGGTCGTTATAGCGATTTTGGTATTTATGAAACTCCGCTGCTCGGTATGCTGGCCAGTTCAAGCGGTTGGTCTACCGCTGCCGGTAGTTGTAAAAAGGCAGCTTCGGAGCGGACGGTGATTTGTTACGGAGCCCGGCATCTGCATCCGGCAGTGGCTCCTGTGATGGAACGGGCAGCTGTAATTGGCGGGGCGGATGCTTGCAGTTGTATTTTGGGTGCCTTGCTTCTTGACCGGGTTCCGGTAGGGACGATTCCTCATGCCGCATTTCTGATCGTCGGCGATAGTGTGGAATTGGCAAAGGCTTATGACAGGTTTGTCCCTGAAGATGCACCCCGGATTATTTTGGTTGACACTTTTAAAGATGAAACGGAAGAGGCTTTAAGGGTAGCTGATGCTCTAGGTCGCCAGTTAAGCGGGATTCGCCTCGATACTCCCGGTGAAAGAGGTGGTGTAACACCGGCCCTGGTTCGCGAAGTACGGGCCCGCCTTGACCAGAAAGGCTTTGGGCATGTTCAAATTGTTGTTTCAGGAGGTTTAACACCGGAGAGAATTGGGATGCTGGCAGAAGCAGGCGCCGATGCTTTTGGGGTGGGAAGCTTTATCTCCCGTGCCCCGGCTATAGATATGACTCTTGATCTAAAAGAGGTTCGCGGAGAAGCAGTTGCTAAAAGAGGAAGGGTCCCGGGCATAACAGAGAATAAGCGCCTGGTGAAGATGAGCTGAGGATGCGAAGCGCTTTTACAATCAGGGCCTTTGCTAAAATAAATCTTGGATTAACCGTTGTGGCCCGCAGAGCTGATGGATTTCATGATCTAGAATCGGTAATGCAGCAGGTCTCTTTATCCGACAAGTTGTCATTTGAGCCGATTTCCGGCACAGGGTGGAAATTTTTTTGTACGGATCAACAGCTATCAGGGACGGATAATCTGGTTAGCAGGGCGGCAGCCTTATTGGAACAGGAAACAGGAAAAACGTTAACAGGTGTTAAGATAACTTTGTATAAAAACATCCCGGTTGCAGCCGGACTGGCTGGTGGCAGCGCTGATGCTGCAGGTGCTCTCGCGGGTTTAAACAAGTATTGGGGACTGAAACTTGACAAATCAACCCTTTTAAAATTGGGAGCAGCGCTGGGTTCTGATGTTCCTTTTTGTTTACAGGGAGGAACAAGTTTGGCCCGGGGGCGGGGTGAACAGCTGGAAAAACTACCACCCCTTCCTTTCTTCTGGATTGTGCTGGCCCTGCCTCATAATTTGAAAATGTCGACGGCTGCTGCCTATAAGTGTTTTGATACCAGTTATCTTGGCAAACCGTCCCTTGATCCACTTGTGGATGCAATTCGCCAGGGCTGTAAAAGTGGTCTGCAGAATTGGCTTGCAAATGGATTTACAAATACTTTAGAAACTGCGGTTTTGCCGGGATCTGGAATTCTACAAAACTTTAAATTAAAGCTTCAGGAGCTGGGCTTTCAACCAGTTCTTTCCGGAAGTGGGCCTACCTTATTTATATTAACCGAAGATTATAAGTTGGCTCGCAGTGCTGTACGGGCAATTGAGCAAATAGGTGGAATTGCTTATCTGTGCTGGACGACGACCGGTAATGAGGAGTGTTGAGATGTTTGATGCTGTAGTTTTAGCTGGTGGAGGTAAGGTGGAACCTTTAACAGAGCAGGAGAAGGTTTCTAATAAGGCCTTTATTCTGCTGCATAACAAGCCGTTGTTGACCTATATATTAAGTGCTTTAGAAGAAGCACCTTCAGTTGAACAAATCGTGGTGGTGGGACCGGCCAATGAACTACAGGTTCTGCAGGATGCGGGCTACAGCTTTGAAATAGCTCAGGAAAAAGGCGGCATGCTTGACAACCTGGCTGCCGGATTTGAAACAGTTGATCAAAACCAACCCTGCCTGGTTGTTACCAGTGATATCCCCTTGCTCAGGGCCGATGTGATTGAACATTTTTTAGCACTCTGCGCACCCCATGATCATGATTTCTATTATCCTGTGCTGAGTCGCAAAACATGCCTTGAAAGTTTTCCGGATACGGAGCGCACTTATGTGCGCCTAAAAGAAGGCCCTGTAACCGGTGGTAATATTGGTCTGCTTCGGCCAAGTTGGTTTCTCAATAATCGGGAACGCTTGGAGATGTTTATCTCTTACCGAAAAAAACCGCTGAAGATGATGCGGATATTACCATTAACCATGATACTCAAATACCTTTTTAAAACACTAACGGTGTCTGATTTGGAATCATATTTATCTCGCCTTTTAAAGCTTAAAGCCCGTGCCGTGCCTTGTGAATGTGTGGAAATCGCGGTGGATGTGGATAAAGTCAACGATTTAGAGTTGGTTAAAAAAGTTCTGCAAGACTGAACCGTTTTTAAAGGATCTTCTTTTCAGGCCAGCTTGCCAGCCTCTGTACCTTGTTACCTTCTTCTTCGCTTAAGTCTTCAAAAACAGAGACGGTTACAGGATCTGCGGGATTATATAATAATAAATATAGATCCCCTTTTTTTGTGTTGACTATAGTTTCAGTTGCTATGTAAAATATAGGGCCAAATCGGGGATGATTATAAGTGAATCTCTCATAAGTTAATTCATAATGGCTTTCATATCGTTGGCTGGAATACCAGTCTATATCAAATAGTTTATTTTTAAATAAAGTTTTTAAAAGGTGCTCAAAGTATTCTGTGTGCCTGTATCGCAAGGAAGAACGACGGAATAGCAGGATTTCAATGGTAGCAATTTCTCTCCACAAGGAACCAAAAAACTCTCTGCAGCCGAACATAGGTGAATAAATGAAGTTGATAAGGTTGTAGCCGGCCGGGAGCTTTCCGGCATGATCCAGCACTTCAGGAGTGAGCAGGAACAAATTTAAAGCGGCAGTATTTGCAGCCACTATGTCTGCATATACATCTAAAATGAATGCCGGTATTCGTAAGTTTTCCATTTCAGAAATTAAATTTGCTAGTTGAGTTTGAGGTTCTTCCCGGTTAAAAATTTCATTGTCAGACATTCCTACCGCCGCACATAAAAACTCTTTTTTTTCCAGGTCCGTCAGGTTGAAGCATTGTGCTAATAGCTGGAGAGTTTGAGCTTCTAAATGTTTTCGTTCTCCCCTTTCTAACCGGCCTAATTGATCTGGGGTTAAGTGAACTGCCTTGCTTAATGTTTCACGGGTCCATTGATGACCGCTATGGTCGTAACTGCCTTTGCGCAGTGTTTTTATTAATTGACCAAACTCAGCATAATTCATAATAGCCCCCCTGAATACAGCTTGTCTAAATCTAATCTGCAAATTTTCGCATGTTCAGTTACGGAAAAATGTGAACAAATTCAATATACAAAGAATAGTATTTAGATATATGATAACCTTAACATTACATATACTGCTTAGCATTTGAAAGTTCCACAATTCTTATAATACATGATTTTAAGAACGATTGTAAAGATCTGCACTGATATTTTTGGGTTTAATTTCATATTGATCCCGCATTCAACATAGTGAAAATTTTCTCATATACTGCATGCGGCAGGTTTATCGTTCTGGTCAAACTAAATTCGCAATGCAACATGCGATAATTGAACATAAAAAACATATTGCGGAAGGTGGGAATTGTATGGAGGTTACTGATGTTCGTGTCAGGAGGTTAACTCGGGAAGGCAAGATGAGAGCAATTGTATCAATTACCCTTGAGGACAAGTTTGTGATTCATGATGTGCGGGTGATTGATGGCAGCAATGGTTTGTTTGTGGCAATGCCCAGTAAGCGCAGTCCTAATGGAGAATTCAGGGATATTGCTCATCCTATTAGCGCAGAAGCGAGAGAAATAGTTCAACAGGCCGTTATTGGAGCTTATGAGGAAGCAGTTGAAAAAACAGCTGTAAATGTTTAACTAATTTTTAATACAGTGGATCTGATAAATAATTTATAAACATGCTTTGCCCCTTTCCATTCAACTGCTGTATAATAACAATATCATGTTTTTTAACGGGAGGGGCTTTTAATGCAAAATCTTTGGGCTGTAGTTTTAGCTGCAGGAGAAGGGAAGCGTATGCATTCCCGCCTGCCCAAAGTTCTCCATCCGCTTTGCGGGAAGATGATGCTGAATTATGTATTAGAAAGCGCTGCTGCTTTGACAACACAGGTTTTGGTAGTTGTCGGTCACGGCGCTTTGCAGGTCCGGGAGGCTGCCGGTGAGAAATGGGATTATGTTTTACAGGAAGAACAGCTGGGCACCGGTCATGCGGTAATGGAAGCTCTAAAAAAACTGCCCAAAAGAGGGACCGTTTTAATCCTTTGTGGAGATACCCCTCTTTTAGAAGAAGGATATTTAAGACAGCTTTTGGCTCAGTCAGAAAAAAAAGCTGTCGCAGTGGCAACAACAATTATGCCTGATCCTACCGGTTATGGTCGGATTGTCCGGGATCAAAACGGCCAGGTGGAACGCATAGTTGAAGATAAAGATGCTTCAGTGGAAGAAAAAGAAATCAACGAGATTAATACCGGGATTTACTGTTTTGACCTTAATAAGCTTCGTGATTACCTGCCCCGCCTCAATACAGATAACATTCAAAAGGAATATTATCTACCCGATGTCATTGCCATGATGTACCGGGATTCTCAAGGAGTTGGATCATATTGTATTGAAGATTACCGGGTGGGACTGGGGATCAATAACCGTGTTCAATTAGCTGAAGCAGTCAAACTATTACAAAAAAGCATTAATCGATCCATGATGTTAAATGGAGTGACTATCGTAGATCCGGATTCTACTTACATTGACTGCGATGTTCAAATTGGTCCTGATACAGTGCTCATGCCAAATACTGTTATTGAAGGTGGGACAGTGGTGGGCAAGGCATGCCGGATTGGTCCCGGGTCTCACCTGGTGAAAGCTGTAGTGAAAGATCAGGCAGTGGTCAGACATGCAGTGGTTTCAGATAGCACCATTGAAAGAGGTTCCCTGGTAGGTCCATTTACATGGGTTTGTCCTGAACAGCGAAGGCAATAAGATGCCTGGAAAATAATCATGTTTTTATGTATCTCTGAGGCCTGTTTATTTGTTTGCAAAGAATCTCAAAAATGGGCAGGAAAAATGATTGTTGAAGAGAATAAATATCTGTAGATATGCAGCCAGAGGTATAATTTGCTGAGAGAATTCACAGGAGGGTTCAAGGTGTTGAATGGAGAAGACCTAAAGATTTTTTGCGGCAGTTCAAATCGGGAATTGGCCGAGGAGATTGCTCAGTATGTGGGAGTTCCCCTTGGAGAGTGTGAAGCCAGTCGTTTTAGTGACGGAGAAATATCGATTAGCATCAGGGAAAGCGTTCGGGGAACCAATGCTTTTCTGATTCAACCGCTCTGCAGACCAATCAATGACAATATCCTCGAGCTTTTAATCATTATTGATGCGCTCAGAAGGGCTTCAGCCCAGTCGATTAATGCAGTTATCCCTTACTATGCGTATGCTCGACAGGATCGTAAGACAAGAGCCCGTGACCCGATTACCGCTAAACTGCTTGCTGATTTGATTACCTCTGCCGGAGCAAACCGGGTAGTAGCAATGGACCTGCATGCCGGGCAGATCCAGGGCTTCTTTAATGTTCCACTGGACCATTTGACGGCGCTGCCGATTTTGGCTAATTATTTTTATGATAAAGATATCAAAAACGGGGTAGTTGTTTCTCCCGATTTAGGTGGGGTTACCAGGGCCAGGGATCTGGCTCATCGCCTGAGGATGCCGATAGCAATCATTGAAAAAAAACGACCTTCCCCGAATCAGTCCGAGGTGATGAATATCATTGGTGATGTGAAAGGGAAAAGTGCGATTTTTATAGATGACATGATCGATACCGGGGGGTCAATCACCCTTGGCGCTGAAGCACTTATGCAGGAAGGTGCTAAAGAGGTCTATGCTTGTTGTACTCATCCGGTATTTTCCGGAAAAGCCCTTGAAAAGTTAAGTGATTCCTGTATCCATGAAATGGTCTATACTAATTCCATACCGGTGGATCGAGGATTGCGGAAAGGCTTGAGGGATTGCTTTAAGTCGCTGTCTGTCGCTCCGCTGATCGGTGAAGCGATTATACGTAATCAGGAAAAACGTTCGGTGAGTGAACTTTTCGATTAAAGTTGATTTTCACCGCTTCCTGCAGTATACTATTGCAGAAGGAGGCTTGAATGAATGGATAGAATGGAAATGGAAGTACAAACTCGTCCGTCTTTCACTAAAGGGGAACTTAACCAACTGCGCCGTGATGACAAAGTTCCGGCAGTTCTATATGGCAGGGGTGCGGAGAATTTCCCGCTGGTGGCAGATGGACGCACTTTGCGTCAGGTTTTGACGACTGGGGGGAGTAACGTCCTTCTTGATCTTAAAGTCAAGTCTAAAGGTAAAAAGACACGTCAGGAGACGGTCATGTTTAAAGATATCCAACGAGATATGCTTTACCAGGATCGTCTTGTTCATGTCGATTTTATCCGAATTTCGATGACTGATAGGATCGAGGTATCTGTTCAACTCAATTTTACCGGCGAGCCGGTCGGTGCAGATGAGGGCGGAGTGCTTTCCCTGGTAACCAGGGAAGTTGAGATTGAATGTTTGCCGGCTGATATCCCCGAACAATTTGATATTGATATCTCTGAATTAGGGATCGGCGACAGTATCACAGCCGAGAGCCTGGTTTTAGAAGGTGATTATGAATTGCTTACCCCTCCGGAAACCACTCTGGCTCAAGTGCTTGCACCAATGTCTGAAGAGGAATTAGAACCAGCTGCAGAAGAAGAGGAAGAGGACGAAGAGGCTGCTGAAGAAACTGCTGGAGAAGAACCTTCCGCTGACGAGCCTGACGAAGAAAGCTAAAAGGTAAATTTTGAAAATCTGGTACCTAAAAGATTAGAATGCCCCTTTGTGAAGGGGCATTAATCTTATTAGTGGCGCTGCGCAACTGGAGTGATTTGATGTATCTTATTGTCGGTCTTGGTAATCCTAAAAAAGAATATGTCGGCAGCAGGCATAACCTTGGGTTTAGGGTTATAGAGACTTTGTCCCGTCATTTAAAGAGTGGTAAACCGGTTCAGAAGCACCGGGCTTTGCTTGCTTCTGCTGAATATGAAGATCAGAAAATTTTACTGGCCCAGCCGCTTACCTATATGAATCGCAGCGGTCTTGCAGTAAATGAGATTATGCGTAATTACCAACTATATCCTGAAAAACTCCTGGTTATCTATGATGACCTGGATTTGCCACCGGGCTCTATGCGCTTGCGTAAAAAAGGAAGTGGCGCCGGGCATCGTGGTGTCCAGTCAATAATTAATTCCCTGGGCACAAATGATTTTCCCCGCTTACGACTTGGGATAGGCAAGCCGCCTCCCGGGATGGAAACTGCAGACTATGTTTTACAACCAGTCGAAGGTCATGATCGGGAGTTGATTGAGCCCGCTATCAAAAGGGCGATGGAAGCGGTTCTGGTGTTTGTCAGCGATGGTCTGGAAACAGCGATGAATAATTTCAACCAGGGGTTGTCTTCTATTGAATGATGTGGTAGAATCAATTCTAATATATTGAAGTAGAAAAGCGATGCAGAAGGAAAGTAGATTTGGTTTGCCAACCATCCAGAGAGGTCAGATCAGAGGCTGCAAGTCTGACCGGTTAAGCGCCTGATCGAAGTTCCCTTCGAAGCTGTTCGTTGAAAACCCTGGTTAAGGGTCAAGTAGGCGCTAACGGTTCTTCCCCGTTACAGGAAGAGGGTATCGGCAGTCTAAAAGGCAGCCCGTACCTGCAGAGTGGATGAATAATCAAATTGGGTGGTAACGCGGATACAGACTCCGTCCCTTACAGGGGCGGTTTTTTTGTTTTATATATTTTAAATATGAAAGGAGTTTTTGATATGATAGTTGTTATGCAGCCGGTTGCAGAAAAGGAACAGATCGAAGGTGTTGAAAACAAGCTTTTAGAAATGGGCTTTGCTCCGCATCGAATCCAGGGCGTGGGCAGAGTGGTCATCGGAGCAGTTGGTGATCGAAAAATTATATTTCCCACCGGTTTGGAGGTGCTTCCGGGGGTTGAAAAAGTAGTGCCGATAACCGCACCTTACAAATTGGTTAGCCGGCAGGTCAAAGAAACGAGCAGTGTGGTTGAGGTGGGTGATCTCAAAGTCGGTGGTTCAGAAATTGTGGTTATGGCCGGCCCCTGTGCTGTGGAAAATGAGGACCAACTTATTACAATTGCCCGGCTGGTCAAAGCAGCAGGCGCACAGGTACTTCGTGGTGGAGCATTCAAGCCCCGCTCTTCACCCTATAGCTTCCAGGGTCTGGAACAGGAAGGATTGAAGATGCTCGACCGGGCCAGGCAGGAGACGGGCTTAAAAGTAGTTACCGAGGTGCTTAACCCGCAGGAAGTCGAGATTGTGGCCAGATATACCGATATTATTCAAATCGGTGCCCGGAATATGCAAAACTTTTCATTACTTCGTGAAGTTGGACGGACCATGAAACCGGTCCTGCTAAAACGTGGTCTTGCTGCTACGCTTGAAGAATGGTTGATGGCTGCTGAGTACATCCTTGCTGAAGATAATTTTCAAGTCATGCTCTGCGAACGGGGAATCCGTACTTTTGAAACTTCTACCCGCAGTACACTTGATATCAGCTCTGTTCCCCAGGCTAAGGAATTAAGCCACCTGCCGGTGATTGTAGATCCTTGCCATTCCAGTGGAACATGGCGGCTGGCGGAACCTCTTTCAAAAGCTGCAGTGGCCGCAGGCGCAGACGGGTTATTGATAGAGGTGCACCATAATCCCGCAGAAGCTCTATGTGACGGGCCGCAATCTTTAACCCCTGAAAAGTTTTCACGTTTATTATCTGCTATCAGTCCAATTGCGAGAGCAGTGGAACGCGCAGTGCATGTTGGTGAAAGCTTATCAAAGACAGGAGGTCTATAGATGTTTGTAGACCGGCTTGGCTATCTTGGGCCACAGGGTACTTTTTCCGAAGAAGCGGCCCTCTTGTATAATCAAAGCCGCAGCAGAAAATTAATTGAATATTCAACGATTGGAGCAGTCATAGAGGCTGTGATAAATGGGGAGCTTGAGGAAGGCCTTGTTCCCCTTGAGAACAGCCTCGAAGGGGGTGTTGCGGTTACTCTTGATAACCTGGCCAGGCAGGAAGGTATTTTTATCCGCTATGAACTAATTTATCCGGTTCGCCAGTGTTTGATGGCGAAAAAGGAAATTGCCTTGAACCAAATTACTAAGGTGCTCTCTCATCCCCATGCTCTTGGCCAGTGTGCGGATTATGTGAACCGGAACCTTCCCCAAGCAGAGTGCCTGCCGGTGGAAAGTACTGCAGCTGCCGCAAAAAGTATTGTTGAGCAGCCTGGTCAGGCTGCGATTGCACCCCGGCGAGCAGCTGAGCTCTTTGATCTCATATTACTTGAAGAAGGTATTGAAGATAACGAAGAAAATGTTACCCGTTTTGTGATTCTAGCCAGGAAAGATCATACCCCTACCGGCCAGGATAAAACCTCCCTTGTGCTGACTATACCGGATGGGCCGGGTAGTTTGTACCAAGTATTGGGTTATTTTGCCCATCGAAATATCAATCTGACTCGAATTGAATCAAGGCCTTCGCGGCGAATTGTTGGGGACTGGCTATTTTTTATCGATTGCGAGGGACATCGCAATGATCCGGATAAAGGTGAGCTTTGGGATGAGATCTCGGAAGCGGTTCCGTTTTTTAAACTGCTTGGTTCTTATCCAAAGATGAGGCGCAGTTGACGGTATGCGAGATGACAGTTATAATTTAGTTCAAATTACAGGGAGTTTTTATGCTAGGGGGGATAATTTATTTCTTCCCCCTCTTGTAGTGTACATTACGGGTAAGATCTTTTAGAATGGGACACGGTGCCGAGGAGGAATTGTTTTTGCTAAGTGGCTTGTTGGATCTTTGGTCCGAAGAAGAAAACTTTAATAAAATTATGGCCAGTATTTTCGGCCAATCTGATTACCAGGCAATGCTTACCGGGCTTGACGGTAGTGCGCGCAGTTATTTCATAGCGGGGCTTGCTCTGCAATGCCGGCGGCCGGCACTGGTTATTGCTCCCGATCAGGGGCGGGCGGAAAAAATATATGCAGAATTACTAAGCCTTTACCCCGGCCAGGTCCGGTTGCTTCCATCCAGGGAATTCATTATGAATACCGAGGTTCTCTCACGAAGTGAGGAATATCAGCAGATGCGTTTGCAGTTCCTGGAATGGTTGTATGGAAATAATGAAGGCATCTATGTGGCTACCGGTCCTGCGTTGCTTTCAAAAATGCTTCCTCCGGAAACCTGGAATGAACTTACTTTGCATTTTCGGCCAGGTAGGGTTTTAGATCGGCAGGAGCTGATTGACCAGCTCATTTCACGGGGTTATGTAAGGGCTTCTTTAACGGAAACCAGGGGACACTTTAGCGCCCGTGGTGATATAATTGATATTTTTCCACCAGGCCATGAATTACCCTTTCGTCTGGAACTCTTTGATGATAGTATCCAATCTCTGCGGACTTATGATCCTGCAACTCAGCGGTCAACCGAAAAGCTTGATGCAGTAACAGTTATGCCTGCCCGGGAGCTTGTAACAACCAGAGAAATATTTGAGCAAGGAGAGGAATTGATCCAAAAACGCCTGGAATGGGTGATATCCAGTCTGAGAAAGCGTGATGAAAATGATGCAGCGGTCAGGCTAAAACAAGAGGTTAGCCGACATTTGGATCGCTTGTCCCAGCCGGAGGGATTGGATTTCTTAAGCAGTTATTTCCCGTTCTTTTATAATGAAGGTGCTTCGCTGATCGATTATTTGTCTCCTGATTTTCTTGTTTTTATTGATGAACCTTCTGCTATTGCTGAAAGCGGAAAAAGCTTTCGCCGTGAATTTGAAAATTATTGCAGTAGTTCCCTGATGGAAAAAGAGATGCTTGTTTCCACCAGCCAATTATTGTGGCAAGAAGATCAGATACTTTTAAACTTGCCCTGCCCGTTGATCGGTTTTTCGCTATTTCCGGGGACTAGCGGAATTTTTAAAGCACGGGAAGCTTTCAACCTGGAAACGAAAAACGCCCCTTATTACCATGGTCAATGGGAGCTTTTTAAAAGCGATTATCAAAATTGGCTGAAAAGCGGTTACCGGATTTTCCTGTTCGCTTCTTCCGCCCAGCGCGCTCAGGGTTTGCTGGATTATTTGGATGAACTAGGAATTTTTGAAGGAGCTCCTGCCCTCCCTTCTGTTGTTGAAGGTAGTCTGGAAGAAGGGGTTATTATTCCCGGTCTGCAGTTAGCCCTGGTTGCAGAGCAAAATTTATTGCCGCGACGTCAAAAGAAAAAGCGTTTCAAAAAGCGTGAAGGCATTCGTCTCAGTGATTATCGTGATCTTTCAACCGGGGATTACGTAGTTCATGAACAGCATGGGATAGGAAAATACCAGGGCCTGAGTACTCTTGAAATCAACGGGGTAAAACGCGACTACCTGCTTTTGAAATACCGGGGAACGGACCGCTTATATATTCCAGTTGACCAGATCGGGTTGATTCAAAAGTATTCAGGGGGGGAAAGTCCGGCTCCCCGCCTGCACAGCCTCGGTGGCGGAGAATGGCAGCGTTTAAAGAAGAAAGTCAGCCAATCAGTGGAAGAGCTGGCCCAGGAACTGTTATCTCTTTATGCAGCAAGACAGGCAGTTGGGGGTTATAGTTTTGGCCCGGATCATCCCTGGCAGCAGGAATTCGAGACGCACTTTCCTTATGAAGAGACCCCTGATCAGCAGCAGGCAGTTAATGATGTAAAGGCGGATCTTGAAAAAGCCCATCCGATGGATCGTTTGATTTGCGGAGATGTTGGGTATGGAAAGACCGAAGTGGCAATGCGGGCTGCCTTCAAGGTGATTATGGAAGGAAAACAGGTTGCTGTTTTGGTGCCGACCACTGTGCTTGCACAGCAGCATTACCGGACTTTCCAGGAACGTTTTGAAGGATTTCCAATCAGGGTTGCTCAGCTCAGTCGTTTTGTTTCTAAGCAAGAGCAAAAAGAAGTGATCAGTGATGTCGCTGCAGGAAAGGTGGATCTTGTCATCGGCACCCATCGTCTCTTGTCTGGCGATATTAGTTTTAATGATCTCGGTTTATTGGTTTTGGATGAAGAACAGCGCTTTGGAGTTCGTCAGAAAGAAAAGATAAGAAAGATGCGGTTGGATGTTGATACCCTGGCCATGACAGCAACTCCTATTCCAAGAACTCTCCATCTTTCACTGGCCGGCGCGCGTGATTTGAGTGTCATTGACACCCCTCCCGAGGATCGCTATCCGGTTCAAACTTACGTCCTCGAATATTCAGAAGAGCTGATCCGGGAAGCGGTGTAGCGTGAGCTTAACCGGGATGGTCAGGTCTTTATAGTTTTTAACCGGGTGGATCAAATTGACAGATTTGCAGAAAAGATTCGAAACATGTTTCCCTGCTCAGCAGTGGCTGTCGGGCATGGCCGGATGCCTGAAACAACACTTGAAAAAATCATGACTGAATTTCAGGAGGGGAGCTATCAAATCCTGGTCTGCACTACGATTATTGAATCGGGACTCGATATCCCTAATGTTAATACCCTGATTGTTTGCGAGGCAGAAAAATTCGGGTTGGCCCAGCTCTACCAAATTCGGGGCAGGGTTGGACGCTCCAATCGCCTGGCTTATGCATATCTTACTTATCGCAGGGATAAAGTGGTTTCAGCAGTCGCTCAAAAAAGACTTAAAGCAGTTAAGGAATTTACTGAACTTGGTTCCGGGTTCAAAATTGCCCTTCAGGATTTAGAAATAAGAGGTGCTGGAAATATCCTTGGCGCAGATCAGCATGGATTTATTACAGCGGTCGGTTTTGATATGTACTGCAGATTGCTGGACCAGGCAGTGGCGGAACTCAATAACGAAAAAGAGGAGCAAAAAACCAATCCACGAATCGAACTACAGATCAATGCCTACCTGCCTTCCTCATATATTACTGCCCAGGCTCAAAAGTTTGATTTTTATCAGCGCATTTATAATACAAATTCAATAGAGGAGCTGCGGGAAATTGAAGAAGAGCTAGCCGATCGTTACGGTTCAACAAATGATGTAGTAAAAAATCTGCTTGCAGCTGCAGAATTGCGAATTTGGGCCATGGCGTTAGGTGTAGAGCTGATTCAACAGCAGGGCGAAGTTATTCATATACAGTTTAACCCATCAGCTCGATTAGACAGCTCATTAGTAATGAAGAATACGATGATTGCAACCAGTCTAATCACTGTAAAGCAGGATCGACCGCTGAAGCTAAAGCTCAGAGGTTTTAGTAAGCAACATGACTGGTTAAGTGAAATGATCTCCTTTTTTATAGAGCTGGATGCTTTACAACAAACTGCAGCAGGTAGTTGGTAAGGCCTAAAACTGTTATAATGCTGTTCAAAGTATATTAATGGATTACTAAATACTAATGAATTACTTCATAATCCAGATAGATAAGAAGGTTACTAATTTGTCGAGCAGTAGTACCGCATTTGTTAAAGGAGCAGCTATTTTGGCCGCGACCGGTATTATCGCCCGCATTGTCGGTGCGGTTTTCCGGATTGTTCTGGCGGCTATGCTTGGTGATGAAGGCATTGGCCTTTATATGTATGCTTATCCTATCTATTCCACTCTGCTTGTTGTATCCACAGCTGGCATACCGGTAGCTCTTTCAAAAATTATGGCTGAAAAACTGGTGTACCATGATTATCAAGAAGCATTACGAGTTTTCCGGATTGCTTTTTTTATTCTTACTCTAACCGGATTGGCGATTAGCCTGCTGCTTTTCCTGGGGGCGGATTTCTTTGCCGAATATATTGTAAGAGATTCGCAAGCTGTTTATCCTTTACTGGCTATTTCTCCGGCAATTTTCTTTGTGACGATTATGGCTGCCCTGCGCGGTTTTTTCCAGGGGCAGCAAAACATGGTGCCTACTGCGGCTTCACAAATGCTTGAACAGTTGGTGCGGGTCGGCTTTTCTATTGTCCTGGTCCTTATTCTTTTACCAGTAAGTTTGGAATTTGCTGCTGCAGGAGCAAGTTCCGGAGCAGCAGCCGGAGGTTTGGGCGGATTTTTACTATTGGCTGTTTTTTACTGGCGGAGAAAAAAATATTTGTCAGATCAAGCTTCAAAACAGTTATCTCACGAACCTGCCCCGGTGGTCCATATTATTAATCGCTTATTTCGCCTGGCCATACCGGTCACGATTGGTGGACTGGTTATTCCCCTCATATCTCTGATTGACTTAGCAGTGGTTCCCAGGCAGCTGCAGGCAGCAGGTTTTGAGCTGGAAACAGCGCGGGCGCTTTACGGGCAGCTGACCGGTATGGCCGGCCCGGTAGTCTATTTTCCCAACGTAGTTGCCCTGGCTCTGAGTATAAGCCTGGTTCCGGCGATTTCTGAGGCTTTAGCGCTTGGAGAAAGGGAGTTGATCCGCAGGCGTTCGAATATAGCTATTAAACTGACCATTCTATTTTCTGTTCCTGCTGCAGCAGGGCTATATTTGCTGGCTGAGCCGATTACGGTCCTCCTTTTCGACAACGCTGAAGCCGGTTATTCGCTGGCTTACATGTCCTGGTCGGTGATTCCGCTTTGTCTTTATGTATCGACAACCGGATTAATCCAGGGTCTGGGCCGCCCGATTGTTCCTGCTTTGAACATGTTTTACGGAGGGTTGGTCAAAACAGGGCTAGCCTGGTTTTTGACTGCTGTACCCGCTCTGAATGTGGGTGGTGCTGCATTAGCTACTGTGGTTGGCCTGGGGGTGGCAGCAGCCATGAACCTTTATCATGTTTACTACTTTACCGGCTGGCGCGGAAATCTAAAGGAACTTATTGCTTTACCTGGCTTAGCGGTTGCGGCAATGTCTCTCTTTGTTTTGGTGACTTACAATGTTATGATTAGAATAGCAGAACCGTTTCTGTCAGCAGGTCAGCTTAATGCAGTGACTACCCTTGTTGCAATCATCACCGGCATGGCAGTTTATGGAATGTTTCTATTATTGACCGGAGGATTGAGTAGAGAAGAATTGCAGATGGTTCCGATGGTCGGTTCGCACCTGATTAAACTGGCTGAAAAATTAAGTTTCCTGCGTATTTCTTAATTGAAAGGTGAGGCTATGTGTAAAATTATTGTTGTCGGCCTTGGACCGGGCAGGCATAAATATATTTCCAGTAAGACATGGAAGCATCTCAACAGCGGACGGCCTTTATTTTTCCGGACCTTAAAACCCCCTGCTGCCCGTAACTTTGCAAGCTGCAAAAATGTCCGATCCTTCGATTATTTAATAGATCAAAGCATTGATTCTGAACAGGTTTGTCGCACTATTGCAAGGCGTTTGATTAGATCTGCTATGCTATATGGTCCTATTTGTTATGCGGTTTCAGGGGATCCTCTGATCGGTGAAGCAACCGTGGATATGCTTCGTGAAACAGCGCCCCGGTCAGGGGTTGAACTGAAGATTTTACCTGGACCTCCCTTTATTGAGCCGCTCCTTAAAAACTTAGAAATCAATTTACAGGAAGGAATAACTGCTTGTGATGCGCTGGTTTTGGACCGGGTTAAAGAGCCTGGCCGCAATCACTTTATGATTACTCAAGTTTACAATAGTGAACTGGCTGGCCGTGTGAAAAAGGTTTTAAAAGAGCTGTATCTCCCTGAACACTCTGTAACGGTGATCAAATCATCGGGTATGGAAAAAAAGCGTTTTCTTAAGCTGCCACTTAAAGATCTTGACCGGTTTAGTATTCATGGACCTAATACTACAATTTACATGTCTCCCTTTGAAGATTATAGCATTGGAAGCTTAATGGAAGTTATGGCCAGGCTCCGTGCGGAAGACGGCTGCCCCTGGGACAGAGAACAAACTAATCACAGCCTGCGACAGTACCTCATTGAAGAATCTTATGAAGTTATTGCTGCTATTGATGCCCTTGACGACACTTCGTTACGGGAAGAATTGGGTGATGTTTTGCTGCAGGTGGTTTTTCACAGTCAGATTGCCAGTGAGGAAAACCGTTTTGATTTTTCCCAGGTTGTTAATGATATTGCTGCTAAATTGATCAGACGTCACCCTCATGTGTTTGGCAAAGAAAATGCCGCTGATCCTGATCAGGTGAAACTTTTATGGGAACAAATCAAATCAGATGAGCGCAATGAACGAAGTAAATCGGATGTTCAGCATAAAAAGAATGACAAAAGATCATCTGGTGGAAGTCTTAAAGATAAGATATTTGTTGATCATGCTCTGCCTGCTTTGTTGAAATCGTACAAATTGCAAAAGAAAGCGGCTGAAGTGGGCTTTGATTGGCCCTGCGTAGAAGGTCCGCTTGAGAAGGTGAGAGAAGAACTTGATGAACTCGCGGAAGCATATCGGGCGGGAGACCAGGCTTCAATTGAAGAGGAACTGGGTGACTATCTCTTTACAGTGGTTAACATATCGCGATTTTTGAAGGTAAATCCTGAATTGGCCTTAGGTAAAACGATCGATAAATTTATAGAGCGTTTTCAGTATGTTTTGGAGCAAGCAGAGAAAACCGGCTGCCCGATTTCAAGTTTTTCGCTCGAAAGGCTGGATGAATGGTGGGAAGAAGCTAAAAAAATAGGGAAAAATGCCTGATTAAAGCAGGAATCTTAAAATAGAGGTCGAATAAACACTACTATAAAGGTATTTATATTTTCTATGAGGAGGGCATTAAACAGTGAATAAGTCTGAGCTTGTAGATCGTGTTGCTGAAAAGGCTGGTATGTCTAAGAAAGACAGTGAAGCAGCAGTTAAGGCGGTATTGGAAAGCATTACTGATGGTTTGGTCAAGGGAGATAAAGTTCAGTTAGTTGGCTTCGGAACTTTTGAGGTTCGGAGTCGAAAGGAACGAGAAGGTCGTAACCCGGCTACAGGGGAAAAAATTAAGATTAAAGCTTTAAAGGTTCCGGCCTTTAAACCCGGTAAGGCTTTAAAAGAGAAGGTTAAGTAATTTTAATAGTAATTTTATAATGATCAGTTTGTATAAGATACCCTATCCCCCCTTTGGGGGGATTTTTTCCAACTAGTGAGAGTGAATGTTATGAACCCCAAGGGTAATAAGCAAAAAAAAGATGTTTCTAACCTCCCCCGCCAGAAGCGGGCTGGCAATTATGGAACAAACCGTTTAGTCAATGCAGTTGGTATTATTGTGATTTGTGTTCTGGTAGTAGTGATTTTTGCCCAACATTTACAGCAGCGCCGTGCAGCACAGCAACTGGCAGAATATGAAGTGCGCATTGAAAAATATGAGATGCAAAAAGAAGCAGCAAAAAAAGAATTAGAAAGATTACAGGATTTGGGTTACATAGAAGTACTGGCCC
>PWEB01000259.1 GCA_003553305.1 Syntrophomonadaceae bacterium | reverse complement strand
GCAGTGGTAAGACCGCGAATACTGCCCCGCTGCTGCAAAATTGTACCGGCCCCTATAAAGCCAATCCCGGTCACCACCCCGGCCGCAATTCGCCCGGGATCCACTTCAAAACCTTCACCGATCTGACCGCTAAAACCATAAGCAGAAACCATCATGATCAAGGCGGACCCGGCACAAACCAGGATATGAGTCCGAAAGCCGGCCGGCCGATTAAGGCGTTCGCGTTCAAATCCAATCATGCCGCCTAATATAATGGCCAGGAACAGCCTGAGTAAAATTTCCCAGTATTCGATAATCATGATAAACTCTTCCTCAGCCAAAGATAAATTGGGCTGCCGCGGTTGCCGCGATAGCTCCGTCTGATGCAGCCGTGATCACCTGGCGCAGATACTTCTGGCGGATATCGCCGGCAGCATAAACCCCGGGCAGGGAGGTCTCCATCTTCTCGTTGGTCGGGATATAACCGTTTTTCACTGTTTCGATCCCCTGTTCAGTCAGGAAGGGAGCATTCGCCGTACGTCCGGCATAAATAAAAACCCCGTCCACTTCAAGAAAACGATCCTCGCCGTCCTGTTTGATATGCAGGCCGCTGACCTTTTTATCGCCTTCTATTTTACTGACAGTGGTATTCCATAAAACCTCAACCCCGGACAGGTTGAGCACTTTATCCTGCAGCCCTTTAACTCCACGAAACCGGTCGCGGCGGTGAATAAGATAGACCTTGGAGGTAAAACGGTCCAAAAAGAGGGTTTCCTCAAGAGCTGCGTTGCCTCCTCCAATGACCGCTACTTCTTTATCCTTGAAAAATGCGGCATCACAAGTGGCGCAGTAAGACACACCGCGACCCAGGAATTCTGTTTCGCCATCCGCCCCCAGCAGGTTAGGCTCAGTGCCTGTCGCAATCAAAACTGTTTTTCCTTCAAACTCAGCTGCCGTAGTGGTTACTTTTTTTATTTCTCCGTCCAGGGAAACTTTCTCAACCTCTGCAGTATGAACGGGCACATCTAAATTCTCTATCTGCTGCTGCAGCAGCAGGCCAAATTCCGCCCCGGATATGCCTTCGGGAAAAGCGGGAAAGTTGTCAAGACGGTCGGTGGAAACAATCTCACCGCCGAGCATCATCTTTTCAATAATCACTACTGACAAACCGGCCCGGACACCGTAAAGCGCTGCTGTAGAGCCGGCCGGACCTCCACCCAAAATAACCATATCGTATGTCTGCTTAGCGGTCATGTAAAGGCCTCCCTCCAACACCCTATATAAAGTTATTCTTCTAGCCTATTTTTGCCTTATACTCATTATGATTGATCGACCGCGATGTGTCAATTTAACCACGGTGCCACCCTTTTGGCAGGTTTAATTTGCAAAGTGTAGTGATAAGATCTGCCTGAACCTCTTGAAGACAGACTATGATATAATAAGGTTACAGCATGTAGTTTAATGCTGAGACTGCATAAGGAGGCATTTGAAAATGAACGATCAAGTTGAAAAAGCACTGGACAAAATACGCCCGGCGCTGCAGCGTGACGGTGGAGATGTTGAGCTGGTCGAAGTAAGCGACGACGGTGTCGTAAAGGTAAGGCTTACCGGAGCCTGCGGTGGATGCCCGATGTCAACAATTACTCTCAAGCAGGGTATTGAAAAAGTATTGATGCAAGAAGTAGCCGAAGTAAAAGAAGTAGTAGCTGTTTAACGTACACTTACCCGAAAAAACCCGGGGCAACCCGGGTTTTTTCAATTCTTTAGGATTAATTAAGGAAAGGAGTTCCCAGAATTGCAAGAATTTTACTTTGACAACAGCGCTACCACCCGACCTTATCCTGAAGTAGTCGAGCAGATCAGCAAGGTGGCAGGAGAAAATTACGGCAATCCTTCTGCAATGCACGAAAAAGGATTAGAAGCCGAAAAAATAGTCAAAGAAGCCCGGCGGCGGATCGCTGCCTTTTTCAGAAACCGGGAAAAAGAGATTACTTTTACCTCCGGAGGAACAGAGGCAAATAACCTGGCCATCAAGGGAGCTGCCTTGCGTAACAGGCAGCGGGGCAATCATCTTGTAACCAGCGAGGTGGAACACCCTTCAGTATTAAACTGCTTCCGCTATTTAGAACAAATAGGCTTCGAGGTCACCTACCTGCCAGTTAACGAAAAGGGCCTGGTTAACCATGATCGCTTAAAAGATCTGATCAGCGATAAAACGATCCTGGTCAGCATTATGCATGTCAATAATGAAATCGGGACTATCCAGCCGCTGGAAAAAATCGGCCCCTTGATTAAAAAAAAGAACCCCGGGGCGTTGTTTCATGTCGATGCTGTCCAATCTTTTACCAGGTTACCGATGGCCATTAATGATTGGCAGGTTGACCTGGTCAGCTGCAGCGCCCACAAGATTCATGGACCGAGAGGGGCCGGCTGCCTTTGGATCCGGGAAGGCACCTTGCTTCAACCCCTGCTGCATGGCGGCGGGCAGGAAAATGAACTGAGGCCGGGCACGGAAAACGTTCCTGCTATCGCCGGTTTTGGACTGGCGGCCCGGTTGACCGGAGAAAATTATCGCAAAAAAACAACACCTCCGGGCAACTTAAAGTTAGCTTTTTATCGAAAGCTACAGCATTGTGGAGTTGAAGTTTATGTTAACGGACCCCCGCCGGAAGATAGCGCTGAGCACATTCTAAACATTTCATTCCCCGGCCTACCTTCTGAAATGTTCCTGCATGCCCTTGAAGAACGCGGAATATATGTTTCTGCAGGTTCAGCCTGTCACTCCCGGCGACCTGAGCCAAGCCATATTCTACAAGCTTTAAAGCTTGGTAAAGATCGGCTCGAAAGCGCCCTTCGCTTTAGCTTTTCATGCTATAATAACGAACAGGAAACAGAAGCTGCTGCTGAAATAACCGCAGAAGTTGCTAAAGAACTTAAATCAATAGTCAATTAATGATCCGGCTTTTGTCAATTAAATATTATCAACAGAGGGGTAGTTAGATGCCGGCAAAAATTATGGTCCGCTATGGCGAAATAGCCTTAAAAGGGAAAAACCGCGGACAGTTTGAACATAAACTGCAGCGCAACATGAAAAAGGTTCTTCAAGACTGCCAGGCTACCGTGAAAAGAGAGCGTGGCCGTTTTATGGTCAGCGGAGTCGAAGAATACCGGGATATTATACTTGAACGTCTTAGCAAGGTATTCGGAGTGGTTTCTGTCAGCCTGGTTGAGGAAACCAGTCTTGATTTAGAGCAGATTAAAAAACTCGCTGCTGAAATTGTCAACAAATTACCTCCTGAACAAAACAAGTTCAGGGTAGAAACCCGCCGGGTTAACAAGCAGTTCCCATACCCTTCTCCGGAAATGAACCAAATACTGGGTTCTCATCTGCAGGAACAGTTCCCGCACCTTATTGTCAATTTAAAACAACCAACCTTCACCTTATCGTTAGAGCTGGGCTATAAAAAGGCTTACCTTTACCTGGACCAGACAGCCGGTCTGGGCGGCCTGCCCGTGGGGATTACCGGACGCGGCCTGTTACTGCTCTCGGGCGGTATCGACAGCCCTGTGGCAGGTTGGTTAGCTATGAAACGGGGTTTAATGGTAGAAGCGCTGCATTTCCACAGCTTTCCTTTCACTAGCCGGCGCTCCCAAGAGAAGGCAGTTGATTTATGCCGCAATTTAGCCGGGTATGGAGGAAAAATCAGCCTGCACAGCATCAACATAGCCAACATCCAAAAAGAACTGCGTTCACAATGTCCTGATGAATTAAGTGTTATCCTGCTCCGGAGAATGATGATCAGGTTAGCCGGGCTGCTTGGCGAACGCTACGGATTACAAGCCATGATTACCGGTGAAAGCCTGGGCCAGGTAGCGAGCCAGACATTGGAGAGTATAGATGTGGTCAGTAAAGCAACCGAAATGCTTATCCTCAGGCCCCTGATAGGGATGGACAAAAAAGAAATAATCGATAAAGCGAGCACTATCGGCACCTATCAAATCTCGATTCTGCCCTATGAGGACTGCTGCACAGTTTTTATGCCCAAAAGTCCGGTTACCAAACCAAGTTTAGAAGTAATTGAAAATCACGAGGCTAAGCTTGATCTTGACGGCCTGCTTGAAAAAGCAATCAATTCCCTGGAAACAACTCACATCCAACCTACTCATTCTTAAGCCGATAACTCAAATCATCCTGCATAGCTGCTTCTATCAGAACTTCAGGCCCGGGGAAGCGGGCTTTTCCGTTAGTAACCCTGGAAAAATAAAGAGCATCGGTAGGGCACCAGTTCAAGCAACGTAAGCAGTACATACAGTGATAGAGCCTGATTGGATAATCATATTTATCAAGCTCAATCAAGCCCTGGGGACACTGCGCCACACAGGTCATACACTGAATACATTTTTCTTTATGAATACCAAAACCGAATAAGAAATGATTTAAAAGCAAATCAATCCCGTAAGAATAGATTAAGCGGTATGGCAACCCGAAAAACAGGTTGATCAGGCTTTCTCCATGATACCAGTAAGGCATCCCGCTGAAAAGCGTCTGCACATAATCGAGAAATATATTGATTTTACGTCTGGCCTGCTGACTCTTTTTAACAAGCAGGCGGCCTGCTTTAAGGTTATCAAAATTGCCCCTCATCACAGCACTTGCAGAATAAACAAAAGTCTGATCAATATGGCCGGCATATTTAAAACCTTTCATCCTCAGGACCTGTTCCATAAATTTTTCAAAATCCCCCTGTGCCCCATCATGAGTAGCATATGAAAAAACACGGAGTGTCTTTTTAAAAACAGGCAGATCAAGTATGAAACGAATCATGACCGGGGCCGGACGAAATCCGTAAACCGGGGATCCAAAGCCAATCAGATCATATTCAGCCCATTCTTGTTCCAGGTGACTGAACAACTTGTTCTCTTCAGCATTTTGAAGGGCAGTTTTTAAATCCTGGTATGGCCAGGGGTAATTACTCAAAGGTCGCTTTCTTTCGGCATTGATTGTATAGTTCAGGGCAACCGGCTTTTTTTGCCACAAAACAGTCAGATCAATTAATTCTTCTATGTTTAGGCAGTCACAGATATAGCCCCTGTTCTCCATCTCTTCCTGAATCAAAGATGTAAAGTGGCGGGTTATCCCGGTTCCGGAAAAATACAGCAGCAGCGCCTTGTGCATAATATCCACCTTCTTCTTTAATTACCACTATTATAGCTTAAAAGAAAATATGAAACAAAGGTAGCGTTATTATAAATCAACTTTCAAGTCTCAAAAGGATAAACTAACCGGAAGTTATATTTCAATCTATCTAGCCCTTATAAGGCAAAACGTAAAAGAGAATCGCGAAGAAATGGCTGATCGAACCACCCAGAACAAATAAATGCCACACAGCATGCATCAAAAATCTTTCTCTCCCGGCGTAAAAGAGTAAACCCAGGGTGTAGAAAAGGCCGCCTGCTCCAAGCAGAATTATCCCGTTGCGGGGCAGATGATCGATCAGATCACCAATCGAAAATACTATTAGCCAACCCATGGCAAGGTAAAACAGGGTGGAAATAACCACATGCCTGTTAATAAAGAAAGACTTATACAAGATACCGGCCAGGGCCAGACCCCAGATCACAGCGAACATAATCCAACCCGTGGTTTCACGCAGGGTAACCAGCATAAAAGGAGTATAGGTACCAGCGATCAGTAAATATACAGCAGAGTGATCTATGATCCGAAAGATATATTTCAAGCGAGGCTTCTGAATACTATGATATAAGGTCGATGCCAGATATAGCAGGACCAGGGTTGAACCATAGATGCTAAAACTGACAATGTGCCAGATATCACCATAGATATTAGCAAAGACGATTAATAGAACTAATGCGGCTATCGCCAGGAGAACTCCGATACCGTGAGTTACAGCGTTGGCAATTTCATTTATAACATTTATGCGTCTGGAATTTTCCATTGAAGCTCCTTTCATTGCGCATTATTAACATTCTTATTGTATATTCTGGCTGCTGATATGTCTACCTCGTGACATCCTCCGGGGTCAATAGACCCCATGGATTCCCGCCGGAGATTCGAAAAATTTTAAACTGGCTGTAATCAGGGATTTTAAGGTTTGTACATACTTCGGCCTCCCTTTTCAAGGGGAGGCCGTATTAGAAAATATTTTCTGGCGGGGACCTACTCTCCCGGGGGCTTTCGCCCCGAGTACCATCGGCGCTGGAGGACTTAACTT
>PWEB01000246.1 GCA_003553305.1 Syntrophomonadaceae bacterium | reverse complement strand
GTTTGCTTGACAAAACCTCGTGTTTGTTATAAATATAGAGTTGAGAATCAATTAAATCATTGAAAGAGGAAAACATCATGAAAGATATAACTAAAAAAGAATTAATTATGGCAAAAGCCTCCGCTTTATTTGCTGCTAAAGGCTTCCAAAGCACTACTATTCAGGATATCTCCAAAGCAGCAAACACATCAGAAGCATCAATTTATGAGCATTTCAAAAATAAAGAAGACCTTCTTTTTTCTATCCCTGAAGTTGCTTTTTATGACATGCTAAAAAGCCTTGAAAGTCACCTGCTGGGCATTAAAGGTCCTGAAAACCAGTTTAGAAAGCTTATCTGGCACTATCTTTCCTACATGGAAGAAAGAGAAGAATTTGCCAGGTTATTTATGTATGAAATCTGGAGCAATCAAAATTTCTATAATAAACGAAAAGATAAACCATTAACAGATTATTATCAAATCCTGCACAAGATTATTTCGGATGGGATAAATGAGGAAGTCTTTCGGGATGGCATTGATATACCTACTTGTTGTTCGATGATTTTAGGAACAATGAACCACCTTATATTATCTTTGATTGTTCTAAATAAACCATTTACCCTAATTGATAAAGGTGATTCGTTAGAGGAACTTTTCTTTGAATCAATTAAGAAGCGGCCAAGAAAAGAAGCTGAGCTTTGGGTTAACTTCAATAAAAAAGGCGTTATCTTACAAGCCGCCCTAAATGAGTTCAGTGAAAAAGGCTATAACGAAACAACTGTTGCTGATATATCTTCCCGGGCCCGGGTAACCGGTCCTACTGTCTATGAGTATTTTAAAAATAAGGAAGATATCCTGATGTGCATTCCAGAGCTTGCTGTTGAAAACTTTCTCAGCGAACTAAAGGACCATATTGCAAATACCAATTCACCGGACAGCCTTTTTAAGTTATATCTTTGGAATCAAGCATCCAGCTTTGATAACTATCCAAAGTATTATA
This sequence comes from Syntrophomonadaceae bacterium, assembly GCA_003553305.1. Classification (GTDB taxonomy): domain Bacteria; phylum Bacillota; class Dethiobacteria; order DTU022; family DTU022; genus B1SED10-74M. Next base: position 5,273 of record PWEB01000246.1, on the reverse strand, counting down.
AAGTTTTATTAAAAGAAATCCGCTGCAATCAAAATTTTTACGAAACAAAAGCGTATCAACTTTTTCGCAGGTACAGCCTGGAACTAATTAATATTTTAGAATCAGGTGTTAAAGCCGGGATATTCCGCAAAGAAGCAGATCTTTACAGGGTGCGCGACATGTTTTTTGGGACATTTGATCAAATCTTACTGGAAAACATTATTATAAAAGATCATAAGTTAACTGTCTCCTCAAAGATTGGGGCTATTTATGATTTAATGATCCATGCCATCCACATCCCGCAATGAAGTTCAAGAGACAGGAGTAAATAAATTGTCTACCAGTAAATTAGTGATATGCGCATTGTTTGCTGCCCTAATAGCAGTTTTGGCCCAGTTTGCTGTTCCCATACCTTTCAGCCCGGTACCGTTAACAGGCCAGGTGATCGGAGTGATGATTGCCGGTGCCTTGCTCGGCAGCAGGGCTGGCGTCTTATCGATTACTGCCTACCTTACGCTTGGCGCAGCCGGAGCTCCGGTCTTTTCACTGGGTCGCGGGGGAATATATATGCTCACCGGACCGGGAGGAGGTTATTTATGGGGGTTTATTCCTGCCGTATACCTGATTGGGTGGATTGTGGAGAGGTTTAATAGTTCCCAGAAACTGGCTATCTCTTTAGCTATGTTTTTAGGGCTTGTTGTCATCTATCTTTGTGGGTCCATCCAGCTTGGATTGATCATGCGGTACAGCCCCGAACAGGTATTTATAGTCGGTGTCTTGCCTTTTATTCCCCTCGATCTGCTTAAGATAGCCCTCTCTGTTTTTCTTTACAGCCATATAAAAAACAGCCTGTCAAAAAACAGGCTGAGTCACATTATTAACAGTTGATTCCGGGTAAGCAGGACAAGTTCAGACCGAGCTGATCACGCTAACTTTAAAAACAAAAGATAACTTGCACTTTCAGAGAGGTAAGTTAAAATCATCCTTATAAAAGCTGATGCTTTATTTACTGCCATCCAGTTCTTCCTGAGCGAGCATAGCAGCCCCTAATGCGCCTGCTATCTGCGGTTCCGGGGGGACTATGATTTTAGTTTTCAATTTTTCATTTAAGGCCTGAACAACCGCACCGTTCTTCGCTACGCCTCCGGTAATCATAACCGGTTCAGTAAGCCCTACCCTGTGCACCATCCCGGAGGTCCGATCCGCTATTGACTGATGTAATCCACGAGCTATATCCTCACTTGGCAACCCCTGGGCAATCAAAGAAACCACCTCTGATTCAGCAAAAACAGTGCACATACTGCTTATAGAAACCGCGTTTTTAGCTCTGCTGCTTAGCTCGGCCAGTTGACCGAGTTCAACCTCAAGAGCCTGGGCCATTACTTCCAGAAAACGGCCGGTTCCCGCAGCACACTTGTCATTCATAGTAAAATCCAGGGCGCGGCCTTTATCGTTAACCAGGATTACTTTACTATCCTGTCCCCCGATATCTATTACTGTGCGTACCGAAGGATTAAGATAATGAGCCCCCCGACCATGGCAGGTAATTTCTGTAATTTTTTTATTAGCAAAATCAACACTAACTCGTCCATAACCAGTCGCAACTACATATTCTAAATCAGAGCGGTTGAATCCAGCAGCTTTCAACGCCTCTTCCATTGCCTTTTCAGCAGCAACTTTGCTATTTGCCCCTGTTGGTAAAATGACAGAATGGAGAATCTTTCCTTGGTCCATCAAAACAACTTCTGCAGTTAATGACCCAATATCAATTCCAGCTACCGGCATTTTAAAAGCCTCCAGGCAAATAGATTTCAGTCAGTTTCTCATTTTCTACATTTCTCATTTTCTACATTTCTCATTTTCTACTTTTCTCATTTTCTACATTCGGTGGGCTGCTGCTTAAATTGATTGCTTATTTTTTTAATGATCATTGCGGCAACATAGCGGTAATAGATTTCCAAAGCTGTTCACGTCCGTTTCCGGTTCGGGCTGAAAAAGGCAGCAAAGTCTCTTCTTCAAAAAGATCTAAACTATTTCGAATAACTTTTATCTGCCGTAACAGGGCGCTGCGCGAAAGTTTATCTGCTTTTGTAGCTACTATTACTCTTGGAATGCTGTGCATACGCAGCCATTCATTCATCATCTGATCATTTTCTGATGGCTCGTGGCGGCAGTCGATCAGATGCACAGACCCGAAAAGGTTACCCCTGCTTCGAAGATATTCTTCAATAATCGGGGCCCAACGCTGCTGCTCTTTTTTGGAAACCTTTGCATATCCATAACCGGGCAGATCAACGAAACATAGCTTGCCATTTAGAAGGTAAAAGTATAGTCCCCGTGTTTTACCAGGAGTAGAACTGGTCCTGGCCAGGTTTTTTCTGCCAATCAAGTTGTTGATCAGTGATGATTTGCCCACATTTGATCTCCCGAGAAAAGATATCTCGGGCAAGTCCCAATCAGGAAAATCTCCTATATTATAGGCCCCGGCTTTAAGCTCTGCCTGCTTTATCTTCACTTTATTCACCTTATTATCAAACTTAGTGCCGAATTGAGGAATCCTGCCCGTTTGCCGGCAGATCTAAATCATCTTCCCTGACAGCATGTTCGGGGCGATGCTCTTCTTTATCACTTTTACTTACCAGTTCGGTAAGTGCCATTTCAAGTACTTCGTCCATATGCTCCACTAATTTTACTTCGACTTTACGCCGCACATTCTGGGGAATATCACTTAAATCCCGTCGATTTTCAGCAGGCATTACCATAGTCTTAATTCCGGCCCTGTGAGCAGCAAGCATTTTTTCTTTAACTCCTCCTACGGGCAGAACTCTTCCGCGCAGTGTAATTTCTCCAGTCATAGTGACATCTTTTCTAATCGGAATCCTGGTAAAAGCAGACGCAAGCGCTGTTGCCATCGCAATTCCGGCTGATGGACCATCTTTTGGGATGGCACCCTCGGGCACATGGATATGAATGTCAACTTCTTCATAAAAGTTCTCTTTAAGTTGGAGTGTTTCTGCTCTTGAGCGAATGTAACTCATTGCAGCCTTGGCTGATTCCTGCATTATTTCACCGAGCTGACCGGTCAGGGTCATTTTACCTTTACCCTTCATTAAGGTCACCTCTATTGAAAGCAGATCCCCACCACTTTCAGTCCAGGCCAGTCCGGTGGCCACACCGATCTCATCCTGCTTTTCCGCCGAACCATAGCGGTAGCGGGGAACACCCAAATACTTCTGCAGATTTTGTCTGTTCAGCTTAACCTTGTTATAGCGTTCTTTAACCACTTCCCGGGCAACTTTGCGACAAATAGCTGAAATGCTTCTTTCCAGATTGCGTACTCCCGCTTCCCTGGTATATTCGCGAATAATCCGGCGAACAGCCCCTTCGGATAATTCGAGGTTTTTGTCTGTAAGCCCGTTTTCCTTGATCTGCTTCGGGATAAGATACTGACGGGCAATTTCTACCTTATCCTCTTCCGTGTAACCTGGTATGTGGATCAATTCCATCCGGTCCCGCAGAGCCTGGGGAATATTGAAAGAAGTATTTCCGGTGGTTATAAACATGACCTGCGAAAGATCAAACGGGACTTCCACATAGTGATCACTAAATGTATGGTTCTGCTCCGGATCAAGCACTTCAAGTAATGCTGAAGACGGATCTCCCCTGAAGTCTGTGGACATTTTATCAATCTCATCCATCAAAAAAACCGGATTCCTTGATTTAGCTTCACGCATACCCTGGATAATCCTGCCCGGCAATGCCCCGATATAGGTCCGTCTGTGACCGCGTATCTCCGCCTCGTCACGCACACCACCCAGAGAGATCCTCACAAAATTACGCTCCATGGCCCGGGCAACAGATTTAGCCAGTGAAGTCTTACCAACCCCGGGTGGGCCAATCAGGCAGAGAATCGGGCCTTTTAGCTCATTAGCCAATTGCCGCACTGCGAGGTACTCAATAATGCGCTCCTTGACATTTTTCAGGCCATAGTGATCTTCATCTAAGATGTCTTCGGCCACATCAAGGTCCAGGCAATCATCGGTTTCCGAACCCCATGGCAATTCAAGCAGCCAATCAAGGTAGGTCCTGATCACAGTGCCTTCCGCTGCTGCTGGAGGCATTTTCTCAAGACGATCGATTTCTTTAAGGGCCTTTTCCTCAACTTCATCAGGAAGCTTTGCCTCAGCAACTTTTTCCCGGTATTCTTCGGCTTCGGCCATTCTTTCATCTTTCTCACCAAGCTCTTTTTGAATTGCTTTCATTTGTTCGCGCAAATAATACTCTTTCTGGGTCTTTTCCATCTGCTTGCGCACCCGCAGATTAATCTTGCGTTCAATTTCCTGTATTTCCATTTCACGGCTTAAAATTTCGTTCAGTTTTTCAAGCCGACCTTCGATTTCAATTGCTTCCAGAAGCTCTTGTTTTTGCTCAATCTTCATGGTTAGATGAGAAGCAATGACATCAGTAAAACGTCCCGGTTCTTCGATGTCAGATACACTAGAAAGGGTTTCCGGGGGGACCTTCTGGTTTATTTTAATATATTGCTCAAACTGTTCAAGAACGCTGCGCATCTGAGCTTCAATTTCAGGGGTTTTGGTTTGATCATCTTCAACAAACGCTGCTTCCGCTTCTAAAAACTGCTCACCGCTAACATAGTTTAGGATTTTAACGCGGTTCAGACCTTCCACCAAAATACGAAGAGTTCCGCCGGGCAGTTTAATCATCTGTTTGATACGGGCTTCGGTACCAACCTGATGAAGATCACTTTCCGTCGGCTCCGATTTTTTAGAGTCTTTTTGAGCCATCAGCACTATCCGGTTATCTTCCCCCATCGAATGCTCAATGGCAGAAATAGATCTTTCCCGCCCCACATCCAGGTGGAGAACCATATAGGGAAATACCAGGACTCCTCTTAAGGGGAGCACGGCTAGTTTTTCTTTTCCAGGCATAACTTTAACCACCTTCACTATATAAAGTTAAAGCGAGAAGCATCGGGTTATATTATTATCAGCTTCCCGCTTTCAATTACTTTTAAACTGTCCGGGCAAGTCCTGCCCATTATTCTCAAAATCTTTGTTTAAGCTGACTCTTCTTTCTTTTTCACTTGATTTTTGGTAATCAATTGCGGCTCCTCACCATTAAGAACGACCTCCCTGGTGATGATGCAGCGGTCGATATCATCCCTGGAAGGCAGTTCAAACATCACACTGAGCAGGGCTTCTTCTAAGATAGCCCTTAAACCTCTGGCCCCAGTATTTCTGTTCATTGCTTCATCCGCTATCGCTTTTAGACTG
>PWEB01000162.1 GCA_003553305.1 Syntrophomonadaceae bacterium | reverse complement strand
TATCAACCGCCGCCTGGGCCATCACTACCACGTGGGCTGACAATTCACATATGCGCATCAGGGTTTGCCTCTGCCCGGGGGTAGGTTCTTCAAGAACGGTGTGCAGGGTGGTGATAGCCGGTTTCTTCAAGCCGGCCAGCAAGTAGTTGATATAGTTGCCGTCCTCCCCGCCAAAAATACCGAATTCGTGCTGAACAGAGACGGCATCGACCGGAGAAAGGTTGATAAAATCAGCCGCCCGCCTGTAATCATTGGGCTGCTGATCACGGATGTGAAAAGCTACTTCACGGTCATAGTTGTAATTTTCATTGGCCCTGTTCAGGGCGATAACCTCAAAATTGCTCTGCTCTTCAATACTGTTTCCACCATCGCCGTAGAGCTGCTTCATGCTGCTCAGTAAGTCTGAACAAAAAGTGGCAATCCCACATTTCCGGGGGGGATAAGTTGAAACAAAAGAGACTTTTACCGGACGCAAAATTTTACCGGGATACATCCTGATCACCTCACATTTTAGTAAGCGAATTGAATTCGCATGACCATCCTTAGCTGATCGGTTGATTGCAAATGATTGGTTAGCTTTGAACGATCTTTTTATAGACTGCCAGGTAGCGGTCAACCATCAGATCGACGGTAAAGTTTTTCTCGACATGGCTCCGGCAGGCCTGACGATCTAGACTGTCCAGGCGGGATATGGCAAGCCGGGCCTGGTCTAGATCATCAACCAGGTAACCGGTAGTTCCGTCTTTAATAAGCTCCGGCATCGATCCGCGATTAAAAGCGATCACCGGCGTGCCGCAGGCCATTGATTCTGCCACGCTCAGGCCAAAAGGCTCGTCAAAATTGATCAGGTGCAGCAGAGCCCTGGCTTTACCGAGGATTTCTGCCTTCGCTTCTGCCATGACCGGACCGACATAGCGGACATTTTCCCCGTCTAAATAGGGGGCCACGTAACGGTCAAAGTAGTTTTGGTCCTGAATAATACCCGCTATCACCAGGGGCAGGCCGACCTGCTTGGCCAGGCGAATTGATTCATAAGCCCCTTTTTCGTGATGAATACGCCCGAAGAAAAGCAGGTAATCTTCAGGGATCTGCCGGAAAGGGTAATTTTTAACGGGGATACCGTGATGGATAGTAGCTGCATAGTCGAGTTCTGGACTGCGGTCCGATGAGCTGATCGCCACATAATGGGCCCGTCCGTTATATTTGCGGTAGACGGGCAAAATTCGCGGTGACGAGAAACCATGAATAGTAGTCACCATCGGGGTGTCGACCAGGCCGGAATAGCTAAGCGGCAAAAAGTCAAAGTTGTTGTGAATCAGATCAAACTCTGCTGCTTCTTCAAAAACAGAAGAGATGTGCAGACACTCCCAGACCTTCGGATCAAGCTCCTCATCTTCCGAGCAAGGGCGCGGAACTACGGAACGCAGACGGGCGCTGGTTACAGAATCAGCTGTTGCGTAAAGCGTAACATCGATCCCACGCCGGGTTAACCCTTCAGTGAGCATACTTACTACCCACTCCCAGGGACCGTAATGCCGGGGTGGGGTGCGCCACGAGATAGGAGCGAGCATTGCAATTTTCATGTTTTTGACTGAAACTCTCCTCCTTTTACCCTTTATAGTTCCTTGCGCTTTGCAAACCCTTATATTTTAGAATTCAGGAGATGATCAACTAAATTCTGCAGCCGGGCGGTAGCCAGGCAAACAGTTGAGTCGGCAGCGCCATAATACATGATCAGTTCATCTGTTTCAGGATCATAGACTGTTCCGGTAGGAAAGGTTACCCCCGGAACGTCGCCAATCCGTTCATAACTTTCGTACGGTCCGAAAACCCATTGATCGGATCGATTTCTGATTATACGGGGATTCTCGAGATCAAGCAGGGCCAAGCCGACCCGGTAAAGGCTGCCCGATGCAGTTTGCCGCACCCCGTGGTATATGATCAGCCATCCTTCAGCAGTTTCGATGGGCGGGGGACCGAGTCCGACCCGGGTGCTGTCCCACCAACCGGGGCGGACAGGCAGGAGAACCTGGTGTTCTCCCCAGTGAACCAGATCCGGGGAGCAGGCAATCCATATGTGGGCCTCCCCGCGGATAATCGGGCGGTGGATCATCGTATATTTGCCATTAACAAGGCGTGGAAAAAGCGAAACATCTTTATCCTCCGGGGGCAGCATCGCTCCTCGACGATCAAATTTATGCAGATCTTCAGAAAGGGCCAGGGAGACAACAGGACCGTCTTTGGAAAAGGAGACATAGGTAACAGCAAATTGCTGAAGGTCTTCGAGCCAGACAATCCGGGGGTCTTCAATGCCCCATTGTTCTTCGTTCAGATCTGCGTCAGGCAGAAGAGTCGGGTGATCATCAATCTGCCAGTTGGTCTTGCCATCCTTGCTGCGGGCAAAGGTGAAGTGTGAAAACCCGCGCATATCTTCAACCCGCACCAGCAGAAGTGTTTCGCCATTATGCCTGACTACACCGGGATTAAAGGTGGCATTGGCTGGATAGGGCCATCGATCCGGAGTCAGAATTGGATTTCCCTTGTAGCGTTCAAACATACTCTTCGACCGCTGATGATCATGATAATTCATTGATATGTTCTCCTTTTGAAAGCCTATTATCAGTGATCCTTCTCCAACATTACCTAGTTGTATAATAATTCGCTATAATAATAGTTAATCCTTCGTTAAAAGCAGTAGTTTCCGGGTTTAGACGATAATTTTCTAAAAGAAAAAGTCTTTAATTTTGTCGAGGTTGTCCTTAACCCTGGCTGCACCGGAAATATAGCCCATGTGGCCGGGTAAAAACAGCTCCACGTTTTCTAAACGGGACAGTTTCTCCACGCTCTGACCAAGGGATTCCATACTGCCACCGGGCAGGTCAGCCCGGCCGATACTGCCTTCAAAAACAGTGTCTCCGCTGATCAAGGCTTTTTGTTCAGGCAGGTAAAAGCAGACGCAGCCCGGCGAGTGGCCGGGAGTGTGTAAGACTTTAATCCGGTCACTTTGACTGTTTGCAGAGTCTGAATCGAGCTCACCCTCATCGAGGTAAAAGTCCGGGACCAGGGAAGACCTTTCCTGGCCGGTCTGTTTGGTAAAATGCTCCATGATCATATCAGCAAAAAATTGATCTTCTTTGTGCAGCCCCAACCGGGCGCCACTCTCATCTCGGATAAGGCCAACCGATTCAATATGGTCGGGATGACCGTGGGTACAAAGGATCAGATCAACATCTTTAATACTAAGGCCATCATCAGCCATCTGGCCGGTCAGCATCTCCAGGCAGTTTTCACCTACTTCATTTTTGATGTGTCCGGGGTCAAATAGAATGGTCTTTTCGCCTTTCAACACAATGGTGTTACAATTGTTGGCCCTACCTTGCCATGGATACCAGGATAGTTGTTCAGTTAATTGCATAACGGGACCCTCCTTAAAATAGCTTCTTTGATCAAGGTTTTGATACTTTTTCTTATATCACATGCAATTTCTATGATAACACATCATCCGGTAATAATGTAGATGTGCGCTAATACCTGGAGATAGATAAATTATGAGAGCAAATAGTACCTCGAAAGAGCAGTTCATTAATGAATACCAAAAAGCTACACAGCTGACCAATAACGGAGATGGATCCAGGTAGGCAGCTCTTCTGCGACTTATATATCTGAAGGAATGGACATAGCCATGGTGACCATTACTTCCAGGCCCGCTATAACCTCGCGGGTATCAGGGTGAGTAAACTTGACTGTGCTGCCGGAAACTATTTCCGCACCGGGCATAAGCGAAGCTTCTTCGGCCATACCCCGGTTCAGGAAAGTTATTTCTAAGGTTGCCGGTGATTTTAGAATGAGGGGTTTTGCTGACTCCTTTGCTGAGACTGCCTGACGGGCCTGCTCCCGGATCAGCCGTCCTGCTTGCAGGGGTCCTAAAGATTCAGCAGCGCGGTGGGCGAGGTTTTTTTTAACAGCAGCCAGTTTTACTGAATCGCCTAACAGCTCTTTGCCTTCACTGCAGACCGCATCGTCACCGGAGACCAGGCCGATCGGTACGCCAAAATAACCGGCTATTAAAGCGCTTAAACCCAGTTCCCCAACCACTTGACCATTGAATTTAAACTGCCCGATAGTGGTGCTGCTGTAAGTGTGGGATAAAGTGCCCCTTTCGCCCTGCCTGGCGTGATAGCCGATTAAAAAAGCCATGTCGTATGCACTGCAAATACCTGCCATCATGCTCAGGGCTTTAGGCTGTCCGGATATTAATCTTACCTCTTCGTGGAGGTCTTCAATCAATATATTGGTCATCGAAGCGTGGCTGTCGTTAACCACCACCTCATCGGCGCCGGCGTCTATTGCTCCCAGTGCAGCAGCATTTACTTCATCAGTCATCAACTTCCTGGCCCGCCTGTAATTTTCACTTGTTCCACCGAGTTGGTCCCGGGCGACCACTCCGGCTATACCTTCTAAGTCTGCAGAGATATAAATATTCATATAATGTCCTCCCCTGTCATTCAGATCTAAACACTTGCTGCTCATTATACCTGCCTTTTTTTAAAAACGCACTCTTGAATTGTAGATAGTACAAAACCAGGGAATCCTGCCCTTAAACTGCCTCCCTGTAAGGAACCAGTCGCTTGAGCGGTATATCCTGCTTGTTGAGCTCCCGGGCGATCATGGCAAAGGTGATAATAAAGGCCAGCAGGTCGCTCACCGGGCGAGCTGCCCAGACTCCGAGCAGCCCCCAGGAACCGGAAAGGATTAAAAGGAGGGGAATAAAAAGCATCACTTCCCGCAGCAGGGATAAGAACAGCGAGGGTACTCCTTTACCGATAGCCTGGAAAAATATGGTTGAAACAATCTGAACTCCGAGCAGGGGCAGCATCAGCATCATGATCCGCATAGAGTAGCTGCCCATTGCAATCAGTTCAGGATCAGAGGTAAAGAAGTTTAAAAATGTGGACGGGCTAATGTAAACAATCAGCGCCAGGAGAGTAATAAAGGCGGTGCTGATCGAGAAACCCTTGACCACTGTTTCGCGGATGCGTTCTTTTTTTTGAGCCCCGTAGTTATAACCGATCACCGGCAGCATGCCCTGTGAAAAACCGATTACCGGCATGATGAGCAGCATTTGCATTCTAAAGAACAGGCCCATGGCAGCTATGGGAATATGGCCATAGCCGGCTAATATAATGTTTGTAATGGTTAGCGAGAGGTTCTTCGATAAAAGGCGGACCATGCTCGGAAAGCCTATCTTAGAAATATTTTTGATTATATTAAAATCAAGCCTCATGTTTTTAGGGTGCAAAAGGACGTTGCTCCTGCCGCTTATAAAGTGAAACAGCAGGATAAAGGCTCCCGTACTTTTGGCCAGCACCGTGGCTACAGCAGCGCCCTGAATCCCCATGTCCAGGCTAAAAATAAAGATCGGATCAAGGGCAATATTTAATAGTGATGAACCGACCATGATTTTCATTGAAAAAAGGGGGCTTCCCTCTGCCCGCACAACATTGTTTAAACTCATAATCAAGAAAAATACCACCGACCAGGCAGTAATAACCGAGGTATATTCCAGGGTAAGCTCCAGGATATCCGAAGATGCTCCGAAAACGACCAGCAGGGAGCGCAGGTAAAACTTGCTGGCCAAAGCGATGAGCGCTCCGAAGATTAAAGCCAGGCTGATCACCTGGCCGACCGCTTTTTCAGCATTGCGATCATTGCCGGCACCCAGGGAACGCGATATCAGAGAGGCCGCCCCCACTCCTACTCCCACTCCGATCGCCCCAAGAATCATCTGAATTGGAAAAGCGATCGATAAAGCGGCTATAGCCTCGCTGCCCAGCCTGCCAATAAAAATAGTGTCAACAACGTTATAAGTTGCCGCCACGACCATGCCGACTGTGCCTGGCAGTGAAAAACGAAAGAGCAGTTTGGTTATACTTTCTTTGCCCATAAGATCAGGGTCATTGTGCATTCAAATTATCCTCCATATGATTAAGCATGATCCGCAGTCCGTTTATAATGAGATCTATTTCTTCTTGATCAGCTTTGTGCATCAGGTTATCCACCAGGAGAGACTTAAAGCCCAGAGGAATTCTCTCTACTATGTCCATACCGCTTTCTGTCACGTAGAGATGTTTTTTCTTATAGCCTTTTGCTGAATCATTTATATCAAGATAGCCCATCCGTGAAAGACGCATAGCATACCCTTCTGCGGTTGTAATATGGATACTCATTTTTTTGGCCAACCCTGATATACTAATTCCCGGGTTTCGCCTGATCACTCT
>PWEB01000028.1 GCA_003553305.1 Syntrophomonadaceae bacterium | reverse complement strand
TTGCTGGCGCCAAGGACCAGTCCTGCCATCCGGCTGCGGGCAAAATAGATTAGCGATTTACCAAGGATATTTCCAGCCTCAATATTGGGAACCATCAGCAGATCGGCTTTACCTGCAATAGGACTATCAATACCCTTATGCAATGCTGCTTCATAGCTTACGGCTATATCAAGCGGAGTGGGACCATCAACAATTGCCCCGGGTAGTTCATCGGCGGCCATATCCTTTAAAACCTGGGCATCAACAGTAGCCGGAACCTTGGGATCGACTTTTTCATTAGCGGAAAGTATGGCAACATTTGGTTCGCTCATACCGATGGCATGGAAAAATTCGATGGCATTTTGGAGGATTTCTTTTTTCTTGCCCAGGTCAGGACTGACATTCAAACCGCCGTCAGTCATGTAGATCAGGCGATAATAACCGGGAACTTCATAGACGGCCAGGTGGCTGAGAATCCCTTCACGCCTCATCCCACCATCCGGGTCAATGACAGCCCTCAGAAAATCGGAACTGTTGACCATCCCCTTCATTAATAGATCCGCCCTTCCTTCAGCTACCTCTCGGACTGCCCGGTTGGTTGCTTCAATCGGATCTGCTACATCTATTATTTCTATTCCCTGGAGATTAAGGCTGACCGTCATGGCCTGCCGCCAAATTTGTTCTTCGTGCCCAACCAGGACAAAATCAACAAGACCTTCTTTACGGCTATCCCTGACTGCCTCTAAAATAGTCTCATCTGCAGCAGAGGCAACACATAGCCGGCAGGGTGGAAGCTCTTTTACCGCAGCAATCACCTGGTAAAAGTTTTCGAAAGCCATCACTGTTCCCTCCCTCTAAGTCGTGATAAATTTCAATCGACCTGAATACAAAAGTCAGCACCTATATTCGGCAGAACGGTTTGCTTCAGCAAGGTGCTTGCATCAATCTATCTTTATGATACTTTCAAATGTTTCGGTTGTCCACTCTGGGGAGCACTTTAACTCTCCCGGTAATAGATGAGGGCCTGCTCTTCGCCGCGTAAAACGCGCCTGGCGCCAGCGGCAAGCGCTTCCATTTCTACCTCCCCGGGGAAGACTTCCATCGAAGCTATAAATGACACTTTATCATTAATCATTGCCACAAATTTCCGGGCATGGGCCATACCCCCGGTAAGAATGATGCGATCGACCTGGCCATTAAGAACGGTGGACATCGCCCCGATTTCCTTTGCTATTTGGTAAGCCATCGCTTCAACCACTTCGATAGTTTGCTCGTCACCACATTCGGCAGCCCCTTGAACAGATGCAAAATCCTTGGTGCCGAGGTAAGAGTAGATGCCACCCTTTGAAATAAGCTGGCTGATAGCTTCTTCCCGGTTATATTGGCCGCTGTAACAGAGGCTGACCAGGGATAGCGCGGGTAAAGTCCCGCAGCGCTCCATGGAAAAAGGCCCTTCCTCATTTGCGTTATTAACGTCAATCATGTTCCCGTGGCGGTGTGCGGAAACTGATATACCGCTGCCCAGGTGAACAATCACTAAATTGAGATCTTCGTATCGTTTATCAAGCCTGTCTGCAGCAAGGCGGCCCACGGCTTTCATGTTCAGGGCATGAGACATACTCCGGCGTTCGAGTCCCTCTAATCCGGAATAACGGGCCGGGTTTTCAAATTCATCAACAGTAACCGGATCGACAGTATAAAGTGGAATGCCTGCTTCCCGGGCGATAGGAAGAGCAATGATTGCGCCCAGGTTTGAAGCATGCCAGCCGTATTTAGCGTTGATCAGGTCTTCGTAAACAGCATCATTAATTAAATAAGTTCCTGAAGAAAGCGGTTTTAGCAATCCTCCGCGCACAACCAGGGCCGACAGATCTCCAATTGACAGATTATTTTCTGTTAGGTACTCAAATAAAGCTTCCCGGCGAAAGCGGGCCTGTTCTTCCCTATCCAGATTAGCCGAAGCTTCTTCGGTCTTATGGCGCAGAGTTTCTTGATGTAAGCCCTTTTCATCTTCAAAGAGGGCAAGCTTGGTTGAGGTTGATCCGGGATTAATCACTAAAATTCTCGCCATATCCTGTTTATCCCTGCCTTTATAATGTTTTTAGTTTATGCTTACCTGCTGAAGGTAATTTTTCCTTCTCTTAAAAAAACAGCCCGGATCCCTTTTTGATTGGGATCTATAGTGATCCCCTGTCCTTTATGAAAAATCAAATCCAATAGATTAGCTCCCTTCCCGGTTTATTTCCTTTGCTCCATGCATCCTAACCCAATTTACCGTTTCAACCACAAGTTTTATAGTTCAAAGAGTTCACTGTGGATTCTGGACGAGGGGACATCGAGCTGCTTTAGTTCAGCAATAGTTGCCCTGCTCATCGCCGGAGGTCCGCAAATGTAAAAATCTTTGTCCTCTACATTTTCTAAATAATTGAGGAGCATTGGAGCTTTGATGTGCCCTTTTTCACCCTGCCAGTCGGTTTGATCTGACATAACCAGGACCACTTTGATACCGGTCAGCTCAGCCTCCATTTTTTCTAACTCTTCCTGGAAGCAAAGATTCTCTTCACTGCGATTGGCCCAGAAGAGGGTTATTTTTTTATCAAGCTTATGATCGTAAATATAGCGCAACATGCTTATAAACGGGGTTATCCCGATCCCCCCTGCAATAAAGATATGCTCATTTTGGCGGTTCTGCTTATCCTGATCATAGTTTAAAAGGCTAAAAACACCGTACGGAGCATCGATAAAAGCCCGGTCACCAACCCTGGTATCTTTGATGGTCATTGTAAAATCACCCAGCTTTTTGGGGGTTATGGACAGGTATTCGGCAGTAGGGCTGGCTGAGATAGTAAATGGGTGAGCTGAAGACAATTTGCCGTCCCGCATAAGCTGAATGAACATAAACTGGCCCGGTTTATAATTAAGATTAGGCCCTTTAAAAAACAGGGTCCAGATATCATTGGCTTCCTGCCTTACTTCGACCACTTCATAGGGTTTGCGCCGAATGCTGATAATCCTGATCACCCGGTAGAGAATCACGGCAAGATAGGCAGCAGTCAAAACCACGAAAAGATAGTAAAGCAGTGAGCCGTCCCGGACATGGTAAAAAACATGGACCAGCACAAACGGAAATAAAAGATAGTTTATCAGGTGAATATTGCGCCAGGTTTCATAAGCCAGGTTCAATTTCTTATACGTGGAGGCAAGGGAGGCGGTGATCATAAATCCAAGCAGGGCAGCTACTCCAACCCAGACAAAAGTGGTTGGGAACAGTTCCCCAAAAGCAATTAAACGGTAAAGCGCGATCATAATAGCATGAAAAAGAACCAAACTGAGGCCCGCCCGTCCGAAAAAACGGTGCCAGCGCAGCATTCGGTCAAGCCCGATACCTTCTTCAATCGCTTTAATCCGGGATACAAAAACAAACTGCAGGAGAATAAAAAGCAGTCCGACCGGGGCAAATAGCAAGCTGAAATGACGAAGATAAATCAGTTCAAAAGGCCCAAATTCTATAGCGGTAGCCCAGGAAATAGCAGTAAACAAAAGCATGGCCGCTAGAACGATCATTAAAAGACGTGCTCTCATATAGTAGCCCCCTCAATAATAAATTCCGCATGGCTTACATCAATCCCTATAAAACATTTTATAAAATATTTACACAGATAGCAAATTCTTTATTAATTGAAGCTTTAACAAGCTGGAGACCTTAAAATCTTCTGGAAGGGTCTTTTTTATGACTTGCACTTTTTACAGTTTTGACCTATAGTGATAGTAAACAAATAGGAGGAATAGGCAAAGGTAATTAATGAAACTTTTAAATATAAATAAGAACTTCTTAAAAAGATCCTTACTTAAAATCATATTGCTTTTCGGATGGGTTATCCTGGTTTTGTATCCCAATCCCGGGAATCTTTTTACCAGCGTCTACAGGTTGCAAAACCCACCGGTTATGCCCATGCAGGTCAGCGATCTGACCATTCAGTTACAGTTAGAAGGTGCCCCTCCGGCTGAAATCGAACAGCTCGTTTATAGAAAACTTCCCTATCGTTATGATTGGGAAGTCTATAATATGCCCTGGTATTTCCCCACTTTAGAGGAAACTCTACAAAATGGCACCGGTGATTGTAAAGCGCGTTTCCTTTTATTTGCTTCTATCCTGGAAGAATTGGACATTCCCTATTATAAGAATATATCTTTAACCCATGTTTGGGTCGATTACGAAGGAAAACCGGCCAGCATTCTTGAAAATCAAGAAGAAGCGCTCTTTATAACTGATCAAAACGGCCAGGCCAGGTTCAGTATGCCGCGCCCAGACCTGGAAAGAGCATCACAAAACTTTTATAACGGCTTCTGGGAAGTAATGCCTACCGATAAAAAAGTGCTCTTGCTGTCTGGATTTCCTCTTATCTTCGGAATTTTTCCGCTGTCTCAAACTCTACTGCAAAAACCGAGGCTGCCCGCATTGCCTGAGAGAAATCGCCGCAATAAACTTTAATGTTTTCGCCAGCCAATCCAAAAATAGAGTTGTAAGATGATCATGACTGACAGCTTTTTTCATTATTCTGCTCAGCTTGCTTTATAGAAAGGGCAATCCGGCTGCGCTCCCGATCGATGGAAAGAATTTTTACCGGCACTACAGATTCAATCTGCAGAACTTCCAGGGGGTGTTTGATATAGCGGTCGGCTATTTCAGAAATATGAACCAGTCCGTCCTGGTGGACGCCAATATCCACAAAAGCTCCGAAATCAACGATGTTGCGGACAATCCCCATCAGCGTCATTCCCGGTTCTAAATCATCGAGTTCAGTAATGGATTGCAGAAAAACCGGTTTGGGAAGATCTTCCCGGGGGTCACGGCCGGGTTTGCGAAATTCTTCTAAAATATCCCTGACGGTTGGTTCTCCGGCCTCAAGGCGTTCTGCCAAGGCCAATATCTCTTCATCTTCCAGAGAGGGGACCAGGTCCGGTCGGCCCAGATTCTCAGGATTTATGGAGAGATCTTCCATAATTCTTCCAGCTAATTGATATGATTCCGGGTGGACGGCACTGCGCTCCAGGTAATTATCGCTATCGGAAAGGCGCAGGAACCCGGCGCACTGTTTGAAAACCTTTGGTCCGAGCCCGGAGACATCGAGCAGCTGCTCACGGGAGTTAAAAGAGCTTACTTCGTTGCGCTGATTAACAATGCGCACTGCTACATTGTTATTAATCCCGGCCACGTAAGAGAGCAGGGCTGCAGAAGCGCTGTTCAGGTCAACTCCAACACTGTTAACACAACTTTCCACCGTTCCGGACAGGGCAGAATCAAGTTCTTTGGCTGGCATATCATGCTGGTACTGGCCGACTCCGATCGCCTTGGGATCTATCTTGACAAGTTCAGCAAGCGGATCTTGAAGGCGGCGGGCAATCGACACCGCACTCCTTTCAGCCACATCAAGATTGGGAAATTCTTTTTTTGCAGCCGGTGATGCCGAGTAGACACTTGCCCCGGCTTCATTGACAATAGTATACTCCACGGAAAGTTTGTGTTCCTTGATCAGGTCGGCAATAAACGTTTCGCTTTCCCGGGATGCTGTGCCGTTGCCGATTGCTATACAGTCAAACCGGTGCTTTTCCAGTAATTGCAGGACTTTCCTGGTTGTTCCTTCCCGATCATTGCGCGGTTCGGTCGGATAAACGGCAACTGTTTCGAGAAGCTCTCCCGTCTCAGAAACACAGGCCAGTTTGCAGCCGGTGCGGAAACCGGGATCCCAGCCCAGCACCCGTCGGTAGCGTGCCGGGGGAACAAGCAGCCTTTTTTTCAGGTTCTCCTTAAAGACGACCAGGGCACCTTCGACTGCTTTTTCAATCAGGGAATGCCACATTTCCCTTTCCAGCGAATGGTGAATCAGGCGCCGATAACCGTCGAAGGAAGCATCATTAATTAATTCCCGGCATGTCTCGTTCTGATCACGGTTAATATATTTTTCAGCTATCACTGCTAGCACATTCTCCTCGGGGACAATTACTTTTAAATCAAGAACCTTTTCTCTTACCCCACGATTAATGGCCAGGACGCGGTGTGATTTTATTTTTGAAAGGGGCTCACTGTAACCATTGTAATCATCGTAAGTATTAACCTCGTCATTATCCTTTTTATTAATCTCCACTTTACCCTTCTGGTGATACAGCTGACGCAACTTTTTACGCACCGTGGCATCGTCGGATATGATTTCAGCAATAATATCAGAAGCTCCCTGCAGAGCGGCAGCTCCGTCAGGTAAATCCTGCTCCGGATCAATATATTGCTCCGCTTCTGCAGGCGGGTCAACCTGC